>CBFGJQ010000450.1:0-7370 GCA_965649095.1 Caldifarciminota bacterium
GGCGCTCTGTGGTTAAAGGTGGCAATAGTAATCTAATCACATTACCATCATTATTTGGCACAAGCCCTAAACCTGCCTTATTGATTGCCTTTTCAAGCGCTGGCAGTGCCTGTTTATCCCAGGGTTGCACTACGATCAATCTCGGTTCTGGTATGGTGATGCTTGCAACCTGATTTAAGGGCAGAAGGCTACCGTAATACTCTACTTTTATCCCATCGAGTAAGGCAGGAGATGCCCTTCCCGTTCGGACCTTCGCAAGTTCCTGCGCCAAAAGGCTTAACGACTTTTCCATCTTTGTCTTTGTCTCGGCCTTAATCTTTTCAATCATAAAACCTCCCCGATTTAGGATATCATCAGGGTGATTTATGTGATGATGGTTCCGATCCTTTCGCCGGAAATGATCTTCTTGAGTGAATATTTCATAAAATTATAGACACAGACCGGAATATTGGCATCTTTACAGATGTTAAACGCAGACATATCCATTACCTTCAAATTTTTATCAATCACCTCCTGAAATCGTATCCGGTGATAAAGGCGGACATCTTCTGTTTTAAGGGGGTCGTCAGAGAAGACACCTTCAACTTTGGTTCCCTTGATGAGTAAGTCTGCATCCATTTCGCAGGCCTTGATTGCGGCGGCGGTGTCAGTGGTGAAGAGGGGATTGCCTGTTCCACCCACAAATAACATCACCGTCCCACGGTCGTAAAGAATCCTATCCTCTAAGATGTTAAAGCGGGGGACAATCCCTTTTATTTCAAGATTGCTCCTGAGGCAGGCATCAACCCCTTTTTCCTTCAGGAGGGAGAGTAGCGTAATACCATTGATTATCGTCCCTAACATTCCACATAAATCCGCATCTATGCGATTAAACCACCCTGTGATATTTCCCCTTATAATATTGCCGCCGCCAAGGACAATGCCGATCTTCAGACCCAGTTTATAGACGGAGATGACCTCCTGAACCAGATATCTAAAGACCTCAGAATCTAATCCCCCCTTTTCTCCCCCGAGTATCTCACCCGATATCTTGAGGATTACTCGTTTATATTTTAATCCCTTCTTTCTATTCACCGAGACGGAAGCGGACAAACCTTCTAATCACGATATTCTCACCAAATTTGGCGATTTGCTCCTTGAGATAATCGCCAACGGTCTTTTCCGGAATCTTTACAAAAGGCTGTTCTAAAAGGCAGACTGCATTATAAAACTTTTCCATCTTACCATCAATAATCTTTTCAATTATCTGGGGTGGCTTTTTGAGGTCCTGTATCTGGCTCCGATAAATCTCCTTCTCCCGCTCAATCACCTCCCGCGGAAGTTCTTCCCGATTAACAACAAGGGGTTCACTGGCGGCAATCTGGAGGGCAATATCCCGGACGAATCTCTTAAAATCCTGATTCCGGGCTACAAAGTCGGTTTCGCAGTTTACTTCCACGAGCACACCGAGGCGGTCGCCAGGATGGATGTAGGCATCAATTACACCCTCTTTGGTTATCCTTCCGGTTCTCTTTGCCGCAAGTGCCCGTCCCTTCTTTCTTAATAGGTCTATCGCCTTTTCAATATCTCCATCTGTCTGGGCTAATGCATCCTTGCAATCTACAATCCCGGCCCCGGTTCGCTCTCTCAATTCCCTGATTTTTTCCATTTCCATTTATACCTCCTTCTTACTCCGTCTCAAATCCTTTTCTACCTTCAATCACCGCATCGGCGATGATTTTGGTGACAAGCCCAATTGCCCTTATTGAATCGTCATTACCAGGTATAGGATAGGTGATACCCGTTGGGTCAACATTTGTATCAACGATTGCCACAACCGGAATATTCGTCTTCTCTGCCTCCCGCCGGGCGGTTTCGTCTTTAACAACATCAACGATGTAGATCAGCCCGGGCAACCGATCCATCTCTTTTATCCCTTCAAAATATTTTAAAAGCTTACTGTATTCCCTCTCCGCAAAAGAGAGCTCCTTTTTGGGTAACATTGCCCAGCGACCATCCTCCTTCATCTGCTCCAGTTCACGGAGTCGCTGAACCCTTGTATAAAGGACATTGAAATTTGTCAAAAGTCCACCCAGCCACCTTTCGGTAATATAAAATGCACGACACCTCAATGCCTCTTCCCTTATGACATCCTTTGCCTGTTTCTTGGTGCCGACGAATAGAATCCCCTTACCCTGCTCCGCAATCCGCACTGTTGCCTCATAAGCCCTCTTAAGGGCCTCCTGGGTCTGTCTCACATCAATGATATGAACCCCATTTTTCTTGCCAAAGATATACTTCGCCATTTTGGGATTCCACCGCCTTGTCCGGTGACCGAAATGGATACCGGAAGAGATTAAATCTTCAACCGTCACTATCTCCAATTTGCCTCCTATAACCATTAACGCTTAGAGAACTGGAATCGTTTTCGTCTCTTTGCCAAGCCATATTTCATTCGTTCCTTCTCTCTCGGGTCGCGCTTTAAAAGCCCGGCACTCTTCAATGTCGGTTTCAACTCAGGATTGATATCAACCAGGGCGCGGGCAATGCCTAAACTCAATGCACCAGCCTGCCCAGCAACCCCTCCTCCTCTTACCTTTGCCTGGATGTCATAATTTCCCTTCACACCGGCGGTGATAAGGGGTAGATTAACAATATCCACGAGGTCTTTACGGCAGAAATATTTAAGAGGGTCCTTGCCATTAACAATTATTGCCCCCTTACCCGGGGTTATCTTTACCTTTGCAACTGCCCTCTTCCGTGAACCTACAATTATTCCACTCATCTAATGGTCCCCCTTTTTTAAATCTCAATCAACTGCGGTGCCTGTGCCCTGTGGGGATGTTCCTCCCCAAGATAGAGCTTCAGCCTCTTTAACCTCTTCGCTCTCAATCTATTAACGGGCAACATTCCGCGCACCGCATGATAAAGAACCTTCTTAGGATTCTTTTCTAATAAAAGCTTCAGGTTTATCTTCTTTAATCCACCCGGGTAGAAAGAGTGGTGGTAGTAAATCTTGTTGGTCATCTTTTTACCGGTTACCCTGAACTTATCTGCATTCAAAACCACAACAAAGTCACCACAGTCTACATTCGGAGAATATTGGGGTTTATCCTTGCCCATAAGAATCCTTGCAATCCTTGTCGCCATTCTGCCCAGGATTCTGTTCCGGGCATCAATCAGGTACCACTTTCTTTTAATTTCAGCTTTATTCAAAACCTTTGTCTTCATATTTGTTATTATACTTAAAATTTGCCTGAAGTCAACCCCGCGCTTCTCACCCCTCACCCTTTTTATTTTTCACTTCCGACTCTAAAAATCTTATCAACTCTTTAAAACCCTTGCCGGTCTTTGCTGAAACCCCGAAGATTACTCCCTTCTGGTTCTTCTCCCGGATGTTTCTGCTTACCCGCTTTATGCTAAAATCCAAATATGGTAAGAGGTCAATCTTATTGATAATGAAGACCCTTGCGAGATGGAATAGGAGGGGATACTTCAATGGTTTATCATCCCCCTCCGGGGTGGAAAGGACGGCAACCTTGTAGTCTTCACCAATCTCAAATTCAGCCGGACAGACGAGATTTCCGACATTCTCTATTAGTATCAAATCATAGGGTCTTTTAATCTTGGGTATTACCTGGGCAGTCATAAAGGCATCAAGATGACATTCGGTTAATGTATTTATCTGGATGGTATCAATCTTTAACTTGCTCAGTCTCTGGGAGTCCAGTGAGCCCTTAATATCCCCTTCAATGACCAAAATCTTATATCTTGACCTCAATCTCCTCACTATCTGCTCAATGACCGAGGTCTTCCCGCAACCCGGGGCGCCGATGATATTCAAGACCAGACTCCCTGTCTGGTCAAAGAATCTTCTATTCTCCCTTGCCCTCTGTTGATTTGAGACCAGAACAGGTTTGATTATGTCTATCTTCATATGCTATTCTCCTTCTATTGATTCTACATAGAACTCCCTGCCCGATATTATTTCAATATCCATCCTGCCACAGCGGGGACAGATGAAGATTGGCTCGCCAATTTCGTCTTCATATTGACAATTAAAACACCGTATGCGGATGGGAATCTCTAAGAATTCAATACGTGCCGACTCACATCGGGTGGAGGCTTTTAGATAATCAAAATAGAAGTTTATCGCCTCGGGCGAAAAGCCGGTAAACCTTCCCAATTTTACCCTTATCAAACGTACTACCTTGAGTCCGTGCCTTTCCGCCTCCTGATTGCATAATTCTACAAGCGATTTGGTTACACTATATTCGTGCATACTATAATTGCTGGCGAGAGGGCGCCATCTTCAGGGGATGGATGAAAAATTTCTATTTGACGATTGCAAGTTTATAAATCCCCTTGCCTGAAGCAGAGTTTACGAATACAAAGTACAATCCACTACCGGCATTCGCCGGGATTTCCCAGACAACTTCACCAAAACCATCCGGTCTGAGTCCCTTCGTTAGGGCACGACCACTTACTGCATAGATATTAACCATCGCATCCGATGGTATCCTTTTTATCCTTACCTTCTGTCCAGCAATTACTGGATTCGGATATATGGCGATACTGTCAAGAAAAGGAGGGTGGTCAGATTCAATCTCCAATTTCAAAAGCCCGGTCTCACCACCAAGCCAGAAACAATTTCTTAATGAATCAAATTCAAACCCCTGAATCTGAATGACCTCGCTGGAGATGGGTAAGAATTCAATATCTATGCCGAGTGTATTATATTCCCAGCCCTTGATATACTTGTAACTCGGGTCGTAGTAGTAGATTCCAGTTCGGGTCATCATCCAGACCCTCCCCTGGTTATCAATCTCAACATCAAATACCTCACCCGCTGAAAAATTTTTAATTCCGGTAAAACCACCCCTGTCATAGATACTCAGTCCACTCTCATTTGCGATATATAAAATGTCATCTTTATCAAGCACACACCCCCAGGCATACTTTGAGAGGAGTCCGTCCGATTCCCCGAATTTGAAATTCTCGTCATCACCACGCTCAAACAGAGTCCCTCTGGTATCTATGAGTATCAAACCACCCTCAGCCCCGGTAACTGTGCTATAGACCCTTCCCTTAGAGTCAATCGCCATTTCCACTTCAAAACCGGGTGTCCTTTCGCCAAGAAAAGAGGCCATATTCAGTGAAGAATCAATGACCCAGATCTTATCTGACGGTCCTGCAAGGGATAGGTAGAGATTGTTGCGGGAGTCAAATTCCAGATCCCAGATTGCGACTGCACTATCCATACCTTTATAGCCCTTGCGCAGGAAATAGAAACTATTGGTGGGAGGTTCAAATGCTATTGCCTGGACTGTATCTAATGGACCGAATGTATTTATCCCGAACCAGACCCGACCGTCAGGCGCAGTCGCACAGCGATGGATGTGGTTTGAAGGCAAAAAGGAGTCCCGGGTATAATTTATCCAGTCACCGGTATCGGTGAGCCAGGCAAGACCCATTGATTCCCTACTGCGTCGCCCCAGGGCAACAAATACCCCATATTGATTTGCAGTGATATCACAGATGTGATTTGAGCCAAGGCAATTATCTCTTTTTAACTGCCAGCGCTGATTTATTGTATCATAAATCCCGATACCCTCGCCAAAATAGTCGTTGCTGTAGCGATTGCCCAATGCACAGATGAAGATGCCATTGAGACTTTCTACATCGTTTATCTCTGTCCGGTAAGGTAGATTATCCTTTATAATCTGTAAACTCCCCTGGAAGAAGATACCAACCTGGCGTATAGTATCAAGTGCCAAAAGGAGGGAATCACCTATCTGGGCAATATCCACAACCATATAACCTGAAAGAAGGGTATCAAAGTGGTCGCCAGCAAAGTGATTAATTCCAAATTTTGTTGCCACAAAGACATCTGTATCAGCGACAAGAATCTTATTGATATAATTATCCAGAAGCCCCTGCGCGGTGGTATAATTTGAATGGGTCAAAAAGTCTTTTGCGAATCTTGTTACTCCTTCATTGGTTCCAATCCAGAAATCGCTATTTGAGCCGATGGTCGTAATGTCATTTGAAATTAGACCGTTTGTATCATATACCTTCTGAATTAAATCATCATTAAAGTTATCATTGGTCCCGCGGGTGTCAATGAAGAGGAGCCCACCTTCAGTTCCTACCAGAATGGTATCCTTAAGGCAGAATATTACCCGGACCCTTGAGGAGGGTAAAGAATTTAATGGATAGATTTTAATCTGATTGAAATCCCTATCCATCTGTGCCAGTCCGAGTTCATTTCCAGCCCAGACAAATCCCGAACTGTCAAGCGCAATGCAATTCTGGCGATTCTTCTGGAGTCCATCGCTATTGGTCAATACTACAAATTTATCTCTTTTATAGTCATATCGGACAACCCCACCATTGGTTGCACCATAGATGAATGAGTCTCGGGCGGTAATTGCATAGTAATAGTTGTAATTTGTATAATAAAATGGTTTGAGTAAAAAGTTGAGAATAAGAATACCAAAGAGGGTATTCATACCAAAAGCCAGTCTCTCTTGAAAAGGGACATAAATCTCAGTTTCCAGACAAGCCAGAATGCCTCCCAGATGATTCTCTTTGACATCTTTGATGTCCCGGCCCTCCTCTCAACAAAGATGATTGGAATCTCCGTCAACGAAAGCCCGGCCCGATAGACGGCATAGACACTCTGGATTTGAAAGCCATAGCCATCAACGCGAAACTTCTGCCAGTTGACGGCCTCCAGTGCCCTTTTTGAGTAGCATTTGAATCCGCTGGTTAAATCCTTTACGGGAACTCCGGTAACCATTCGGGCAAAGATGCAGGCGAAATAGGATAATAAGAGCCTCTTCATCGGCCAGTTTACGACACTTATCCCGTTGATATAGCGAGACCCGATGACCAGGTCAAAACGGTCAATGAGCTCTATGAACCGGGGTATGTCATTGGGGTCGTGGGAGAAATCCGCATCCATTTCAAAGACAAAGTCATAATTATTTTTTAAGGCATAGTTGAAGCCCTGAATATAGGCAGTCCCCAGTCCTAACTTCTTCGGCCTTTTTATAAGATGAATCCTTGGCTCTTCTTTAATGCATTCTTCAACAATCCTGGCCGTATTGTCCGGAGAGTTGTCATCAATGATGAGGATGTCAAGTTGTTCAGATAGAGAAAAGATTCTATGGATGATGTTTTTTATGTTTTCCGCTTCATTATAGGTTGGGATTATCACCAGACCCTTTTTTTTCATAGTATTTTATTATATTTCAAAATTGGGCTGTGTCAATAATTTTTGCAAACGGAAAGGGACCTTATTTACACCCGAGAAAAGAAAGTAGTAATTCAAGTAATAGGATTACCCGGCGATATTAAAAATTTAATAAAATTGGCTAAATACCGGG
>CBFGJQ010000451.1:0-7338 GCA_965649095.1 Caldifarciminota bacterium
TAGTCCTCAACGACATCAATAATCTTACCACCATTGGTCCGGATAAAATTATTAAGAAATTTTTCATCTATGCAGTACATATCCTTGATTGCCCAGGTCTTATATCTAAATTTCTTATATACCTGACGAATTGTCTGCGGTAATAGATAGTTCAGTGTCCTTCTTAACTTATTGCCCAGGCCGATGATACCGGTCGTCACCTGAAAGATGATCAAGCCATCTCTCTTTAAGATTCTTATAAATTCCCTGATATAGCCAAGGGTAAATTTGGGTTGAAGGTGTTGAAATACAATATTGGAATAGATAAAATCAAAGGTCTCGTCTTTAAAGATACCCAAATCTGATGCGCAATTCAGGATATAAAAACAACGCTCAGGATACCGATTATATTGTTGGGCAAGTTGAAGCATCTTAAATGAGATGTCAACTCCGATACATTCATCAAAATATGCACAGAGCGCTTGAGTCAGACGTCCAACCCCACAACCAAAATCCAATGCCTTCTTACTCTCAATCTTAAGCCCAAGGAGATTTATATACTCCATCACCGATTTAATCTCCCTTTCGCCGGTGGCAAAGAGTTCTTCTACTCGCCAGCGATTGTCCTTCTTTTCCGGAATAGGAAGAATTGCCCAGAGTGGGTCTTTGGTGGCAAATTCATCCCAATTCTTCTGGATTTCTTTTATTGTCTGGGACACAGGTGCCTTGATTTTTTGTCGACTATCTTCTTTAATTGCATTTTGTTATCCGATTGAACTTTAAGGATTGGAATTTTTCAAATTCCAATATTCAAATTTATTTAATCTCAAACTCGCCAAATTGTTCAGGTTTTGTTTGGCGGAGCCTTCTCCTTATCTCCTCATCAGTCCTATCGCCCTTCAATACCAGACCATTTCTGTTCATTATCTCTTCATTCACATATATTGCCGCATTACTCCTTAAGGCGAGAGCGATTGAATCCGAAGGCCGGGCATCAATACCAAAGAGTCTTCCATTATTCTCAAGATAAATCTTCGCATAATAGGTCTCTTCCTTCAATTCTGAGATGACAATCTTCAAAAGTTTTGCCTGAAATGCATCAATAATGGTCTTTATCAGGTCGTGGGTCAAAGGACGGGGTGGTTGGATCCCTTCCAGTGAAACCGCAATCGCAATCGCCTCATTATCACCGATCCATATTGGTAGGGTCCTCTCACCATGTTTCTCCTTCAAAAGCACGACATAATTATGCCACTGCTGATCTTCAATCACCCCACTAACAAATACCTCTAAGATTATCCCTCCTCAAGCACAATGAGTTTAAATGTTGCCTTTATCTTATCGACAAGATGAACATCAATATCATATATCCCGGGATGCTTGATTGGTTCATTAAGAATAATCTGACGCTTATCAACTTCAACACCCTCTGACTTCAACAATTCCGCAATATCCGCCGCTGTAATACTCCCAAACGACTTACCATCAATGCCAACCTTGAGAGTTGTTTTTATATTCAAAGAATTGAGTTTTTCGGCGAGGGTCAATCCTTCCCTCTTCAATCTCTCAATATGCTGGGAAAAGCGCTCAATACACTTTTTCAACCCCCTCAAATTTCCATCGGTGGCAGGAATTGCCAGTTTTCGGGGAAAGAGAAAATTTCGCGCGAAACCATCCTTCACTTCCACAACATCAAATCTCTTCCCGAGTCTATCTACATCCTTTTGTAGAATTACCTTCATTTTATTTCATAAGGTAAGAGGGCAATTTCCCGCGCCCGCTTTATGGCAGAGGCAAGCCTGCGCTGGTGAAGGGCACATAACCCGGAAAATCGTGCCGGCAATATCTTACCCCGCTCATTTACGAAGCCCTTAAGCAGTGCGGTATCTTTGTAATCTATCCTGATATTACTCTGGCATATCCGACACTTCTTCACCAAAAATACCTCCTTAGATATATCAAACAAAAGGGTATGAAGGCAGAATAGCCCTCTTGTCTAACTATAACTCGCAATCTTCAAAATGGCGTCTCAATATCCTCATCTTTTTCGGATTCAACATCCATACCCGCCGTCTCGGCATCAGGCTGTGCGTTCTCACTGCTTGGTGCATCAAGAAATTGAATCCTTCTTGCCACAATCTCAATCGCCGACCTCTTTTCTCCCTGATTTGACTCCCATTGCCGCGAGCGCAATCTACCCTCAATCAAAACCGCACTCCCCTTTTTTAGAAAATCATTTGCGAGTTCGGCCTGACGGCGCCAGGCAACAACATTAATAAACAGCGTCTCCTCCTGGGTCTCACCTGTCTCACGGTTCTTAAAGCGTCTCGTCGTCGCAACCCTGAAATCGCAAACCGGCGCACCTTTCTGGGTGTACCGCAATTCGGGGTCAGCAACCAATCTTCCAATGAGATGGACTGAATTTAAATAACCTAATCGTAGTTGATTCATTTCTTACTCCTTTAAAATCAAAATATGCGGGAGTCTATTCATCGGTCCTGAAGAAGATGAATCGCAATACCTTACCCCGATGCCTCAATTCAGCCTTTATCTTTGCAATTGCGGAAGGTAAGGTATCAAAGAAAAAGTTTACATAGTAGCCTTCATTCTTCTTCTTCACCGGATATGCGAGGGTCTTTTTCCCGATTATCTGGCATTTGACACTCTCACCATTATTCTCTCTTAACATCTTTTCTACAAATGAGACCTCTTTTTCAAGCTCCTCTTCATTGAGGTCGGGATGGAATATGAACATACCTTCGTAGTTTCTTTTCATAGTAGTTGATGACTCCTTAAAAGATCAACCGGCGTAGTTTTATTATATTCAAGGCACCAGAACTTTTGGGGCAGGTCGAAGGCAATCGCATATATCTGACTGAAGTAGAAGATGGGAAGGGGACGATAATCAGGATGTAGTAAGACCATCTTCTCCTGAAAGTTATCAAGATTATAGTGGCACAATGGGCAGGAGGTGATGACGGCCTCGGCCCCATTTTCTTCCGCATTCTTTAAAATCTTATATGAGGCCTCAATTGCGACATCAGGCGCGTTTATTATGAGATAGGAACCGCAACATTCAACCTTAAAAGGGAAACTAACCGGATTGGCACCCACGAGCGAAACAAATTCTTCAATTATGGTAGGTGATTCCGGGTCATCAAACTCCATCTCATCCTTAGGGCGTAAGAGATAGCAACCATAATAACAACCTAAGTTCAATCCCTTAAGTTCCCTTTTGATTCCGTTTTTAAACAACTCCCTGTTCTCCTTGATAAACTCAAACGGATGTAATACCTTCTCTTTGCCATCATAGGTCTCACCGAGATGCTCATTGATAATTTTCAGCGTCTCTGTATCCTCATTGAAGAGGTAGTTTGCCCGCTTCAGGGTATTGTAACAGATGGAGCAGGGAACCAATACCTTGCTATCTTCCTTTTGAGCCCGGGCAAGGATTCTTAAAGGAGCAATAAGGGACATCTTATTATCTCGGGTAAGGTTGAAGGTGGTCCCACAACAGTACCAGTTGGGCAATTCCTTGAGTTCCATCCCTACTGCGCTGAAGACCGCCCTGAGGGAATCGTCCAGCGGTTTTGCCTTTGTGTACAGGTCACAGCCAGGATAATATGGTATCTTCATCTTAAGAGTATTTCAGTAATGCACTCATCAGGGCAAGGGGATGGGCATCAAGGAGAATCTCTTCGGCAATCTTATCCACATCAAGCATCTGTTCCTTTGCCCGCAGGTGTAAGGTCCGCACGCCTTCCATAATCCTTGGTATATCCACCCCCCGCGGGCAGCGCGTCTGACATACCAGGCAACTCGCACAGAACCACGGCGACTGTGCCTTTAGTACCTCATTCTTAAATCCCAGTTGAATATAGCGAATCAATCGGTTGGGCGGTTCGTCCATAAATTCAGCAAAGGGACACCCGGCAGTGCACCGACCACATTGATAACAATCACTGATCCTCTGCCGGGTAATTTCCAGCAGCCGAGTAATAAACTCCTTATCCTGCGTTATCCTTTTCATAGATTGATTATATAAAAAAAATAAGAAAAGTCAATAGTTCTTCAACACTAACCGGAAACTCTTAAGACAAAAGGAGAGGAGGTCGGAGTGAAAATCAAAATTGATCTTTGGTAAAAGAAATTTAACCCAGAACCGATTTTTCTTGACAAAAGAGAATAACCTCTCCAGAGCTCTATCGCTCAATTTATTAGCTATCTCTCTTGCCTCTTCACCAATATCAAACTCCGGCTGGAGAATACTCCGCCAGGTCACCTCATAATCTTCCAAACTCCCCTTTCCTTTAAGTGCCTTGACTATTTTATCAACTGCAATCTCTGAACATAAAAGACCAAATGAGATACCACCGCCGGTGGTCGTCTTTATCTGCCCCGCGGCCTCGCCAACTGAAATCACCCTTCCCCAGACACTTCTCTTTATCGGACGATTGGCAATTAACTTTGTCTTCAACTCTTTTTTAAGATTAAGGGCTGAACTCCCGTCCACCCTCTCTTCAAGCATCTTCTTTAGGTATCTTCGGGCATACCTTTCTACCAGGAGTCCCACCCGGACCTTATTTTTACCCGCCGGGACTATCCAGCCAAAAGAACCGGGGGCGAACCTCTGACTTAAATGGATTTCTATTCTTGAATTATCAGAAGATAAAGGGAGTTCTATCTGGGCGCCATGAAGAAATTTATCAGGTTTACCCATTCCGACCTGAATCTGGAGATTATAATCAACACCCGTGGCGAGGACCACTGACTTCGCATAATGAATATCCCCCTGATTAGAATAAATCTTATACCTCTTTCCTTCTTCTTCTATTCTCTTTATCTTCGTTGAAAGATTGATATGAACTCCCATTCGTTGGGCAAGATTTCCCAGACCCCTATCAAAGATCTCGCGGTCAACAATATAGGCAAATATATCCGGGTGGATGTATTCGAGCCTCTGACCAGAAGGGGATACAAATATAAAAGAGTCGATTCTACATAGAATTGAATCCGGAGGGAGGTCATATCTCTTGAAGGTCTCCTTACTGATTACACCGGCACAAATTACACCGTCACCTATTCTGGACTTCTTTTCCGCCAGGCATACATCAAAACCCTTATCAGCGAGTTGATAAGCAGTATAGGTCCCAATTGGACCGCCACCAATGATAAAGACATCATAGCATCTGTGGGGCATAATACCATTCTATCCAAAATAAACCGTGAGTCAATAAGGCGATTTAAATCAAAAATAATCTTATTCGCCACGCCGCCGAGCGGACCCTCCCTCCCGGAGTGACCGCACCGGGGTGGTTATGACACCACAAGCGGCCTCACTCTAATATCAATGTAATAAAGATATTCTGGGTTGAAAAGATAGAAAATAACTTACAATAAATATGTCGCTGGATTTATTCCATATTGCTGGGGGTAAACAGGCCTCACAATTGAGACTTCCTTATCAAGGGAAAGGTCAATTACAGGTCCATCAATTCTCTGCTTGTTTTTATCACGAACAATCTTGATTATTGGCAAATAGATTTGGGCTGGATTCTGCCTTAAAACGAGACCCACCTCGCCGGTATTCAATTCTAAACAGCTGGAAACTGGATATACTCCCATAAGCTGGGTAAATACCTTTACCAGGACTGGGTCAAAGAGCTTACCCGCCTTTGACCATAAAACGCGAATCGCAATTGCAGGCGGATAGGGCAATGGCTGATAGGGCCTTGATGTGGTCATAGCATCATAGGCATCACAAATCCTTATGATTCGGGCAAATAATATTGGCCGATTCTCCCTGCCATCCACTTCCGGGTATCCAGTGCCATCCAGATTCCAGTGGTGCTGGAAGGCACTTATCAACGCATTTATTGCAATATCGTCCAGCCCGCGTGTTTTTATTATCTCGGCAACACTATACGGTGAGTGGAGTTTTAAAATCTCCCATTCTTCATCGGTCAATGGCATCTCCTTATAGAGGAGTTCCTTTGAGAGTCTGACCTTACCGATATCATGGAGTAAACCAGCCGTGCCCAATTTAATCAGATTCCTCTTTTCCAAATCCAGACGCTGACCAATTGCCAGAGAAAGAATCCCGACATTTAGGGAATGGTTATAGGTGTATTCATCAAAATTCTTTATAGTCGTGAGGGCAATCAACCCAAATTCATCCTGGGCAAGTGTATCAATCAGGATATAGATTATCCGGCGAAATTTTTGGGTATCAACCGATTGTTTGGTCCAGAGGCCATGGATTAAATTCCTCATTGTAGTTAATGACTTGAAGTATGTCTTTTTTATTTGCTCACCATCTTTTAAAAACTCGGGCGCCTCTTCCTTCTCTGATACATATTCAACCCGGATTGAATTATAATTACCCAAAATATACTCTTTTGCAAATGATTCCCTTTCTCCCTTTAAAATTGAGGTAAATCGTATAATTTCATCAACCTTCAATCCCGGATAAAAGGTAATAGATTTTATCCCTAATTTCTTTAATATCTCCTCAATAAACTGTAAACTGGCATATCCTTCTATCTCAAATCTAAGCCGCGTCTTGTTAAAAAAGATATAATCCCGATAGCGAAGAACCTCAATCCTATGGAATTCATTTAGAAGGTTATTAAGGTAATCAATTAACCTGTAAGCGATATTGAGCACAACATCATTATTGGGGTCGTAAACCCAAGATGATTTTGTCAGGGCGTAAAGGAGAATAACGAACTGCTTACCGGCTTTGTGGTCGCTCATTTTAGTCTCAATGCCTGTTCACAGGCGCTTCTAATATCCCGATTTCTCTTCTTAAGCCCATTTTGCAGTATCTTCACTGCCTTCTCATCAGAAATCTGGGCGAGGGCGATAGCGGCGAGACGACGCACAACCTGATATCGCCTGTTGCCAAAGAGAAGCCATTTGAAGAGCATACCCTTGAGTTCTTTTATAAGTTCTTCCCCATCACTGGCAACCAGATAGTTGAAATATTCCTTCTGCTCATTTATATCTAATTCAAAAAATTTTTTGTCTTTGATTCTTTTAAGGATTTTATTGTATATCGCCTGATATCTATTATGAGTAAGTGCCTGTAATGCCTTTATCCTGATTCGGGAACTCGGGTCATCAAGAAATGGAACAATCAATTTTGATTCATTCATCTCAGCAAATACCTGAATAATCTCAACCCTCAAATCTTCATCAGGATGCAATGAAAGTTGCCGAAGGTGGGGAATTGCCTCTTTCGACTTAATTATGCCCAGTATTGCCACTGCATTTATCTTGATTTTTATAGCATCTTCTTTTAATAAATCGAGAACCGGAGCTGGGTCTCCCTGACAGAGATATGCTAAAATATTCCGC
>CBFGJQ010000452.1:0-7304 GCA_965649095.1 Caldifarciminota bacterium
GTTTCGGAATCTCAAGAGATGCTGAAATAAATTCAGCATGACAGGTTGCTCTAATAGACTTTTTCAGCAACCTCAATATCTTGGCTTGACAGGTCAACAATTACCGATATAATTATAAATTTAAGGGGGTAGTATGGCGGAAGAGAGAGTCAATGAGGAGTTGTTGGCAAATATGGATAAGGCAGCAAGTCAGGCAAAAGAGGAGTTCGAGACCCTCCCGGCGGAAGTTAAGATTGAATTTGCCCGCTGGATGAGGAAGTGGTATCTAAAGGCAGGCTACCGGCGATTGGGCAGGATTGTGGTAAGTTATGCCAAGGAGATAGAAAAAAAGGAAAAATCCTGATCTGCTTCCGGCAAAAGTTTAATGTCTAAAATGGCGATACCCGGTGAATACCATTGCAATGTCATACTCATTACAGGCATTTATCACCTCATCATCTCGCTTTGAACCACCGGGTTGAATTACTGCCCTCACCCCACCTTTTGCGGCAGCATCAATGCCATCCCGAAAGGGGAAGAAGGCATCTGAGGCAAGGACCACCCCGGCTTTTTGTGCGCCCGCATTCTTTACTGCAATCTCAACCGCGCCAACCCTTGATGTCTGCCCTCCCCCAATACCCACAGTCCTCCCCTTTATTGCCAGGACAACACCATTTGAGCGAACCCACTTCACGACCTTCCAGGCGAATGTTAATGCCGCAATCTCATATTGGGTTGGGGCACGTTCTGTCACCACCTTCCATTCTGTAAAATCCTTTTGGTCACTGTCCTGAACGAGTATCCCCCCGAAGACTGACTTAAAGGTCACCGGTTTTAAAAGAGACCGGGAGGCCTGAATAATCCTTAAATTCTTCCTTCCCCTTAAAATTTCCAGCGCCTCGGGACTGTATCCAGGTGCAATTACAACCTCGTAAAATGTCTTTACAATTGCCTCAGCCGTATCTGAGTCCACCGGTTTATTTAACCCGACAATTCCCCCAAATGCGGATAGGGAATCAGCCATATATGCCCGCTGGTAGGCTTCAGATAGGTTATCTCCCAATGCTACACCACAGGGAGTCTGATGCTTGATGATTGCACAGGCATTCTCGTCAAAGTCCATCGCACAGGCAAAGGCAATTTCTGCATCAAGGATATTATTATAAGAGAGTTCTTTACCGCCTAAGATTAAAAAATCTTTTTGTAAGAGGCGATTCATATAAAAGTTAGCCCGTTGATGGGGGTTCTCACCGTATCTCATCGGAATAAAAAGCTCGGCTCCCCTTGTAAAGAATTCCCGTTTCTTTAAGTCATCATTAAAATGGTCAGCGATAATTGCATCATACCAGGCGATATAGTCAAATGCCCTTCGTGCCAGATTTAAGCGGTAGGCTTCGTCAAATTTGTCTTCTCTCAAAACCTTTATTAAATCTTGGTACTGGTCAGGATGATACACGACTCCCACCTTCTTATAGTTTTTTGCTCCGGCACGAATGAGGGTAACACCACCAATATCAATAAATTCAATCATCTCATCAAGCGGCTTATCTTCTTGTTCAAAAAAGGGATAGAGATTACATACTACAATACTGATTTCGCCAGTCTCAAGAATTTCACGGGCAATACGTTGACTAAGGGTCTTTACACGCTCGCTTTCAGTCCCGCCCGTATAATCGCTTACCTTAATTGCCGAAATCCCATTTTCGGCAAGCAACCTTTCCGTTCCACTGGTGGCGATGATTTCATATCCCAAACTTTTCAATTCCGCTGCCAACGCGACAATACCCTCTTTATTTGCCACTGAAATAAGTGCCCTTTTACTCATTCTTCTCTGACCTCCCCAACCTTCAAGCCCCAAATTTCTTCAGTTTTAAGGCGTTGGCAAGTAAGAGCGGGAGAAGTTCCATTGCCTTCATTGTTCCCAGGATACCCCGGGCACAGTTTCTTTCATTAAATTCAAAACCGTCCGGGAAGATGTAACGAGAATTTAATAGTAATGGGCAGGGGTGCCAGGAGTGGGAGTGCAGGAGGGTTGGTGTAGAATGGTCACCGGTAATACACAGAACCTCAAACTTCAGACTCAGAAGCCGGGGAAGGCAGCGGTCGAACTCTTCAATTGCCTTTATCTTTGCCTCAATATTCCCATCCTCGCCCGCCTTATCCGTTGCCTTGTAATGGAGATAAAAAAAGTCAAAATCTTTGTAATTCTCTTGTAGTGTTGCGACCTCATCATCTATTGACTCACCGGTTTTTAAAATCTCCATCCCAACGATCCTTGCTAATCCCCGATACATTGGATAACTTGCTATCGCCCCGCAGTTCAGTCCATATTTCTGATTCATACCTATAAGATTGGGCAGACGGGAATAGCCTCGCATCAGGATGTAATTTGCCTTCTCTTCTTCTCTTAATATTTCAGCACATCTTGAGATAAAATTGTTTATGACGGTAGCACTTCTTTCTGCCGATGATGATTTTGCCCGCGCCGGAACCGGTGGTAGTTGGTCTTTCTGGGGATCCGCGTCGGTGATTTCTGGAGAGAGATTTGCCCCCTTAAATACTACAACGAATCGGTGCTCTTTTGCAGGCTTTATTATTACTGGGATACCGTCGGTCTCTTTTATTGCCTTTTGTAGTTTACTACAGAGACGGGCACATTCCTCAGTAGAAATCCTGCCGGCCCGGCGGTCAATGATGATATTATTCTTTATTGTCGCAAAGTTTGCCCTTACCGCCAGGTCTTGCTTATCAATTTCAAGGCCGATCCCCAATGCCTCAAGAACCCCCCGGCCGATTTGATTTTCTATCGGGTCATAGCCGAAGAGGGCGAGGTGTGCGGGGCCGCTGCCGGGCGTGATCCCCGGGGCAATCGGGATTAAAAGCCCAAGGCTACTTCTTCTACTTAAATTATCAAGATTCGGTTTGTGAGCCAGTTCCAGTGCACTCTTTTCCGTATTTGGCAAATCACCCAGACCATCAAGCACAATAAGTAAGATTTTATTATCGTTTTTGTTTAAAATATCGGATAAGACCTTTTCCATTTTCAAATATATCCAAAACCTATGTTGATGTCAAGTTTTTTTCAAATGCCTGGCGAACGATTTTTTCTACCATATCAATCTCCTGTTTAATTGTCAATTTTGTGGTATCAATAAAGATCGCATCAGGCGCAATCTTTAAGGGTGCATACCTCCGTGTGGAGTCATACCTGTCCCGGAACTTCAAATTTTCAATTATCTCTCTCAGCCGAACCGATATCCCTTTTGCTTTTAATTCCTCCCTTCTTCTTTGTGCCCTTACCTTTAATTCCGCATCCATAAAGATCTTTACCTGCGCTTCAGGAAAAACCACCGTTGTCATATCCCTACCTTCACAGACAACATTTTTGCCCCGGGCAATCTCCCTCTGCCTCCGAACCATCCAGTTCCGCACGCCTTTTATTGCGGATACTTGGGATACCAGGGAATTTACTACCGGATTTCTAATTGCTCCCGTAACATTCATGCCATCCAGAAGGACCTTCAGATTACCGTTATTATTGATGAGAGCAATTTTAGTGTCCTTTAATAGCCGGCGGATTAACCTTGAGTCAATTTTTGAAAGGCTTTTAATATTATCAGAAAATAATTTCTGATTCTTGCTGAGGAAAGAGGCATAATCTGCGTCTGGATTTTTCGGTTGTGGATATTTTTTGAGCCAGACTGACTTGAGATACTTCAGGGTAAATGCTCGATACATTGCTCCTGTATCAAGGTAAAAAAATTTTAATCTTTTTGCGATACCTTTTGCAGTTGTGCTCTTGCCCGACCCTGCCCGACCATCAATTGCAACAATAAAACCAGCCATTATAGTTGTGCCAGCCCCAGCTGAGAATAGTATTTTTTATAGAAATTTCGGTATTCGCCGGTTTGGGTATTTTTTAGCCATTTCTGATTCTTCTTATACCATTCAATCGTCTTTTTTATGCCGGTTTCAAATGCGGTTGTGGGGTGCCATCCCAGTTGACGTCTGATTTTATTCAGAGATAGCGAATATCTGCGGTCATGGCCCGGGCGGTCCTTTACAAAGGTAATTAAATCTTCACTTTTATTTAAAATCTTCAATATTCTCTTTACGACATACAAATTAGTGAGTTCATTCTCGCCACCAATATTATAAATCTCTCCAATTTTACCTTCATGGAGGACTATGTCAATCGCCTGGCAGTTGTCCTCAACATAAAGCCAGTCGCGAATATTTAGGCCATCCCCATAAACAGGAACTTTTTTATTGTTTAATGCATTAAGAATGGTGAGGGGAATAAGTTTTTCCGGAAACTGGTAAGGGCCGAAATTGTTTGAAGAGCGGGTAATCAGTATGGGAAGTCCATGTGTCTTGTAATAAGAGATAACCAATGCATCAGCCGCTGCCTTGCTTGCTGCATAAGGACTGGATGGGTCAAGCGGGTCGTCTTCGCGAAATCTTCCAACCAGAATAGAACCATAAACCTCATCCGTTGAGATCTGCAAAAATTTTTTTACCTTAAAACGTAGGGAAAGATTCAGTAAAACACCTACCCCCAAGAAATTTGTCTTTATAAAAGGGGCTGGAGAGAGAATACTGCGGTCAACATGGGTCTCTGCTGCAAAATTGATTACTGCATCGGGCTGGAATTTTTCAAAGATCTTTCTCATTGCCTGGGCATTACTAATATCGGCGCGCACAAAATGGTAATTTTTCCTTTTTTCCAGTCCCTTTAAATTCTCCAAATTGCCTGCGTATGTCAGTTTATCTACATTCAATATTTTGTAATACGGATGTTGAGAGATGAAATATCGTATAAAATTGGAGCCGATAAATCCACAACCACCGGTGATCAGAACCCTCATACCCACTTCGGATTTGTCAAATTACCCATCTTTCCTTGCCCAGTCATATGGAATGTCTGAACAGTATGGTTCTTTACGATATTCATCTGGATTTTTATAATTGTAGCACTCGGTTACAATATTCAAAATAATGCATTCATCGTCACTGATACATTTAAAGCCGTGCCAGATTAATTTAGGGATGTGGATTAAAATGTGATTGTGGTCGCCGACGAAGAACTCGTTGATAATGCCGCGCGTTTGGCTTTGCCTACGGTCATCATAAAGGACGACCTTTGCCATCCCTTTAATTACTGTCATATTATCATCCTGCAATTTGTGATAATGCCATGCCTTAACCACTCCGGGATAGCCGGTCGTTATATAGACCTGTCCAAATTTTTTAAATATTTTGTCATCGCATCTTAATATTTCCATAAGCCGGCCGCGCTCGTCCGGTAACAATCTTAGATTCTTTACTACAACCCCGGCAATTAACTTTTTACCCTTAAATCCGGCAATTTCTATCATTCTATGAGTTCAACAAAACTCTGGTCGCCAAGAAAGAAACGATGGGCACGAGGTGAGGTATCAGTCTGGGTAATTACCACATTTTTCCCAATGATTGAGCGGTCAATCCTTTTGTTTAGGTTTTTAATCTGCGTCCCCTCCATTACAACACTGCATTCAATCTCAGCATTTTGAATCAGAACATTATCGCCGATAGAAGAAAATGGTCCAACAAAAGATTCTATAATCCGGGAATTCTTGCCGATCACTACCGGTCCTCTGATTGTGCTCTTTTCAATCTTTGTATCTTCTCCAATTTTGACCCTTCCACTTATTGTGGTATCTACCACCCTACCTTCAATTGATGGCTCAATATCTTCAAGAACCAATAAATTTGCTTCAATGATGTCTTCTGGTTTTCCCGTATCCTTCCACCATCCCTTTACCAGGTGCGATTCAACTTGGTAGTTATTATCTAATAACCACTGAATGGCATCGGTTATTTCCAGCTCGTTACGCCAGGATGGCTTGATAAATTCAATCGCCCTGAAGATTTCTTTATCAAAAAGATAAACCCCAACCAGTGCTAAATTTGAAGGAGGTTGTTTGGGTTTTTCAATCAATCTCTTTACCCTGCCTGCTTCATCAACCACTGCTACACCGAAATCCTGGGGATTGTTGACTTTGGTAAGTAAGATTAAGGCATTCGGGTTTACTGCTTCAAACTTTACTACAAAATCTTTAACCCCTTCCTTTAAGATATTATCACCGAGATACATTACAAAAGGTCCATCGCCAAGAAAGTCTCGGGAAACCTTTATCGCATGGGCAAGACCCAGGGGAGCTTCCTGGGGAATGTATTCAATTTTTATTCCGAAGTTCTTACCATTGCCAACTGCGGACTGAACTTCCTTGGCGGTCTCGCCAACGACAATACCTATCTCTTTTATTCCCGCCTCAATCAATGCTTCAATGCCATAAAAGATGATTGGTTTATTAGCCACCGGGATAAGTTGTTTTGCACCGGTATATGTAAGTGGTCGCAGTCTCGTTCCGAAACCACCCGCGAGAATCAATCCTTTCATTTTTTATGTTTGATTATAATTATAATCTTAAAAAAGTCAAGCAGAAAATTCAAGGAGATTCGGTAGTTAGGGTTTTTACAAAATCATTGAGCGCCGATTCCCAGGACCTCATCCTTCGGTTAAAAAGGAATTCGTAATTCCGTGAGCCAAGTGGGGCAAAACGGGGGCGGGGGGCAGGCAGATTCAGTTCTTCAGTCTTTATCGGAATTAATTCGGTAGTAAATTTCATTAATTCCTTTGCCTTTAAGGCAAAATCAAGCCAGGTTCCCAAACCGGCATTGACAATATGGAAAGTCCCATAATTTTCTGATTTTATCAAAACAAAGATTGCCTCGGCGAGGTCTGGAATATAGGTGAACGAACCAAATTGATCACAGATGACATTTATAGATAGTGGCTTATCCTTTGTCGCTAAAAATTGGGAGATAAAGGTCTTTGCGTTTCTTCCGAATAGCCAGGATGTACGGACAATATAAAAACGGTCATAGATTTCCCTGATATAATTTTCGCCGATTAACTTTGTCCTGCCATATTCACAGATTGGATTGGGTAAACTATATTCAAAATATGGTTCTTCTGAATTGCCATCAAAGATAAAATTTGTACTGGTATACAGAAATCTTGCGCCAATTTTTTTTGCAATAGTTACAAGTCCCAGTGTCCCCAGAGAGTTAACCCGAAAGGCAGTCTCTTTATCTCTCTCACACTCATCAACATTACTGATCGCTGCAAAGTGAAGAATACAGTCAGGATGGTAGTTTAAGATTACATCGTTAGTCTTTTTGAAGTCGGTTATATCAAGTTGTTTGATATCAACTCCAAGGAAGTTTACCTCTTCTCTTCTTAATAAATTTTGAACTTCACTACCCAGTGCCCCCGAAGC
>CBFGJQ010000453.1:0-7286 GCA_965649095.1 Caldifarciminota bacterium
CACGGGCATAAAGCCCTACACTACACCATCTTTTGGGAAAAACTTACCATTTACTTATAAATAACCCAATAAACTGGCTAACTACATCTATTTTTTCCGTCCGACTGAAGCATGCCCTGACGAAAGTCAGGGTCGGACGCTACATTTTTATTCCGTTTTTTGGAAAAACTTACCTTTTACGCATTCTGTTATCCGTTTGAATTTTTAGGTGATAGGAATTTTTCAAATTCCTATTACCTGAACCATATACTTTCGCCCAATCTTGAAACCGAGCCAAATATCACCTGTTCTACTTTGGCCTTAAAACCAGCCTCAGCCGCGCAACCACTCTCAAAGCACTCTACCCTTTGTCCAGCTGCTGCATCTATTGCATCCGGATGTAAGACCTGATAACCACAGTTTGTCAGGTCACTTACGAGTAGTCCGGCAACTACCTCGGCCGTTTCAGTTGCAACTCCGACTGCCTTGAGATGCAAAACACCAATCTTTGCCCCACTTAACATCAAAGGCACCACACAGCCAAGCAGTAAGATAAGCCCTGTTTTATAGTTGTTCATACTCCCCCTTTAGAAGCTAAATTAATTCAGAAATTTGTTTTTGTCAATAAAATTCAATCTTTGCTATAGGATAGTAGTGTCTTAAGATTTCTTTAAATTTCTTCCCCTTTTTTGCCATACCAATTGCTCCAAACTGACACATCCCTACACCGTGCCCATAGCCCTTGCCCTTGATAACAATACTATCACCCTTGACCCCAAGGTGAAAATAATTGGACTTTAACAAACCACCCGGGTCGCCTTCTGTTCCAAAGGGTGTTCTGATATAATGGGCATCAATTTTATACTCATTTAAATTGGTCAAGACAATTACGCTTGTAATCCTTCCACTCTTTGGATTCCTTTTGAACCGAAATCCCTTAATAAACTCATTTTCTGCTATTATGATACCTGTCTTCTTTAGATTATCCCTTAAATTTCTCAAGAAATCATCTTTGTGCATTATCTTCTGCCACTGGTAATGTGGGCTATCTTCACAAAAGCCACATACTACACTTGATAAATAGGGAGGCCCTGCCCCAGGCCAGGCATCGTTGAAATCAGCGGTCTTGCCCCCGCAGGTGGAATGGTATTTTGCCTGGATCGGTCTCCCTTGATAGGTTAAGACAAGTCCTTTCGTCTTTTTTATTGCCTCGCCAATCAACTTATCTTCAGCATTGATTCCTCCATAAACCTGGTCCTGGCTCGTGGCATATAGATCAAAGCCCAATTCAGCATATTTATTCTTATTGCTATAGGCATAACTCCTTGCGGCAACTGCTTGTGCCTTTGCTGCCTCAATCAACTCTTCTGTTATCTTGCCGATTTCACAGGGCACAACCCCCTTAAGATAATCTTCAATATCTACCACATTGATTACCCAGATTTTATTATTTATATTTTTAATCTCAAGATTCCCGCGATAGGGCTTATTATTGACCAATACCCGGCCATCTTTTGGTTTTATGAATAAAGGAAGTGTATCACTAATTGAAACAAGATAATCTTGCCGGAATCTTTTCCGCATTATTCCAGTTATCCTGACCGAATCGGTATTACATAAGACTGCAACCCTTATCTGATTTATTGCCTCTTTCCTGGTAATGTATGGAATACAATTTACAAGAAGCAAAAGGAATAAATTTTGAAACTTATAAAACCGGAGCATCTACTATTTTACAAAAAGTTTTTGAAAAATCAATACAAAAATTAACTTGACACACCGATGAGTTTATGTAGAATGTTTCAGGAGATGAATTGAAACTGGATAAACTTATCAATTCATTGTTCAATTATAAAAGATATATCATTCCAGAAGACTTAAATTCAAGAAGGATTGATTTTGTCCTTTCGGTTCTTGCTGATATACCGAGAAAGGAGGCAAGAAATTTAATAGAACAGGGCTTTGTTCTCCTCAATGAAAACCCGATAGTATTCCCCTCAAAACGGGTCCTGGCTAAAGATTCTATAATCCTCATAGACCGAAATAAATTCCTGACTAAATTAAATAAGGTTGAGATAATCTACGAAGACTCAGGACTCATTGTAGTTAACAAACCACCTTTTATCCTGACGAACAAAGAATCCTCCGAATCTGGAGAGTCTGTTGAAGAGATATTATTGAAAATGGGGAAGCCCTGTTATCCAGTCCATCGCCTTGACCGCGAGACGAGTGGTGTGGTTCTCTTTGCAAGGGACGAAACCACAAAAAGATATCTAATGGATGAATTTAAGAAGCAAAGGATAGAAAAGAGATATTTGGGGATTGTTAATGGTGTGGTTAAAAAGAGCTCGGCAATTTTAAGGGGGAAGATAGGGTTGCGGCGTGAATATGCCGCGACACAATATGGAGTAATTGAGAGACTTAATGGGGCTACCTTATTAGAGTTTTTCCCAAAGACCGGCCGAACCCATCAAATAAGGATTCAGATGGCCGGGATTGGAAATCCAATCGTTGGAGACAAGAGATATTGTGCCAAATTTAGAAGGCAAATCTACTTCCCCCGCCAGGCACTCCATTCTTCAGAGATGGTTTTGATACACCCGGTAACAAAGAAATGGACAAGGTTTTTTGCGCCCATTCCGGATGATATGAAAGAGTTAATTACCTTTCTTAAGGGTTAAAAACCCTTTTCTTCCTTCCTCTTCTTTTCTTCCATTTTTCGTTTTATATCTTCTTCTCTTCTCCTTTTTTCGGTGAACTGAATTAAAACGCTGATAAGCCAGGCAACTACCGCCAGGATTATAATTATCAGAATTATCTTCATAATTGAACTCCTTTTGTAATTATAAATCAAAATTTACCAGTGTCAAGGCGGTGGTTTAAATCTTATTCGCCACGGCGCAGAGCAAACTCTCCTTCGGGCTTGACCGCATTTGTGCGGTTATGAGACCACTGAATTATCAGGTAATAGGAATTTTCAAATTCCTATACAATAAAAATTTATTACTGGATATGGAATTCGTTTATTGGTTTGATATTGAGTGAAGATTTCCGGGCAAATTTTATTGCCTCAATTTCTGCCCTTGCTGAACTCAAGGCAGTAATAAAAGGGATGTTCAATTCCACGGCGAGGCGGCGCATCATAAAGCCGTCCCTCTTTGCGCTGTAAGTCATCGTGGGAGTATTGATTATCAAATCTATTTTTCTCTGCTTCATGAGGTCTAATGCATTGGGCGATTTATGTTCACTGATTCGGTAAACGGTCTCGGCATCAATGTGGTTTTCCCTCAGGAATTGTGCGGTTCCCCGGGTCGCGACAATCTTAAAATTCAATTGCTTTAATTCTCGGGCAATTTTTATTATCTCCTTTTTATCGTCATCGCGTACAGTTATATATACAGTTCCTTCTTTGGCAAACTTATTATCGGCCAGTATTGCCTTGTAATAAGCACCTCCGAATGTCCTGTCAACAGCCATTACTTCCCCGGTCGATTTCATCTCAGGCCCGAGTATTGGGTCAACGCCAGGGAGTTTAAGGAATGGAAAGACCGGGGCCTTTATTGAGACAAAATTGAGGACGATCTCTTTAGGCAGTCCGAAGTCTTTTAACTTATAACCGAGCATTATTTTTGTAGCAATCTTTGCCAGGGGGATGCCGATGGTTTTAGCGACATAGGGAACAGTCCTTGAAGCACGTGGGTTTGCCTCAAGAACAAAAACCTTTCCATTCTGCACCGCCATCTGAATATTTATCAGGCCTTTCGTCCCCAATGCCAGAGCAATCTTTTGCGTAATCTGTTTAACCTTTCTTATTGTTTCTTGCGGGAGGGTATACGGTGGCATCACACAATATGAATCGCCGGAATGGACCCCAGCCTGTTCAATATGCTCCATTATCCCGGCGATAAAGACCTCCCGGCCATCACTTAATGCATCAACATCAACCTCGGTTGCGCGGTCAATGTATTTATCTACCAGAACCGGATGCTCTTTTGAGACCTTAGCCGCGATATCCATATATTTTTCCAATTCTTTCTCTTCGTAGATAATCTCCATCCCCCGACCACCGAGGACATAGCTTGGCCGAACTAAAACTGGGTAACCAATTTTTGAGGCAATCTTCTTTACCTGTTCAAAATTATAACCGGTTGAAAAGGGTGGTTGCAGTATGCCCAATTTTGCCATAAGTCGGGAGAAGAGCCGCCGATTTTCCGCAAGGTTGATGTGCACCGGCCTGGTGCCGAGGATACGCACGGGTAATTTCTCTCTTTTTATTGCCCTTGATAAGGGTATTGCCAGGTTTACTGAAGTCTGTCCCCCAAACTGCAGGATTACACCGTAGGGCATCTCTTTATAAATGACATTCAGGACATCCTCTAAGGTGATTGGTTCAAAGTACAATCTCGTGGCGATATCAAAATCGGTGGATACTGTCTCGGGATTGTTGTTTATCATTATTGCCTCAATCCCTTCTTCTTTTAAGGCAAGCGCCGAGTGGACACAACAATAATCAAATTCTATGCCCTGCCCGATACGAATTGGACCAGAACCAATAATCAAGATTCGTCTATTTTTTTTGGAATTAAGGGGTGATGCCTTTGTCCTTTTAAATTCAAATGGTGAGGCCCAATAGGTTGAATAATAATAAGGTGTGTAGGCTTCAAATTCACCAGCGCAGGTATCAACAATATTGAATCCGGGCCGGAGACAATTTTTCATACGAAGATGCTGTATCTCCTCAATCTTCATATTCATAAGCGAACTTATATACTCGTCACTGAATCCATATCTCTTTGCCGCCAACAAAACCTCTTTATTTAATCCAGAGCGCTTAATTCTTTTTTCAAGTCTAACAATATTTTCAATCTTGCTTATGAAAAATTTATCAACGTTTGATAATCGGGAAATCTTCTCTTTTGAGTAACCACGGCGCAGGGCTTCCGCCACGGCAAAGATGAATCGGTCAGTTGGTTGTTGAAGTTCTCTTATCAATTCATACTCTTTCCAGGAATCGGGCTCCAGCCCGAGTTTATCAATCTCAAGCGAACGTATTGCCTTAAGCAATGCCTCCTCAATTGTTGAACCGATTGCCATGACCTCGCCCGTGGACTTCATCTGGGTGCCGATTCTTTTGTCAACCGTGGGAAATTTGTCAAATGGCCAGCGCGGTATCTTTACAACAACATAGTCAAGGGCCGGTTCAAAACCCGCCATCGTCTTTTTTGTTATTGTATTCGGAATTTCATCAAGGTTCATACCAACGGCAATCTTGGCACCTACCCGCGCAATGGGATAACCGGTTGCCTTTGAGGCGAGGGCTGATGATCTTGAAACGCGTGGATTCACTTCAATGACCCGATACTCCCACCTATTAGGATTTACCGCAAATTGAATATTACAGCCACCCGCAACCTGCAAAGCCCTGATTATCTTGATTGCCGCATTCCGCAGGATTTGATGCTCTTTATCAGTCAGGGTTTGGGCTGGCGCTACGACTATACTCTCGCCGGTATGAATACCCATTGGGTCAATATTCTCCATACTACAAATTGTGATACAATTTCCGTTGTTATCACGCATCACCTCATATTCAAATTCCTTCCAGCCCAAGATATTTTCTTCGATCAAGACCTGATGAATAGGAGAGAGGTCCAATCCCGTTCGGGCAAGTTCAAGCAACTCTTCAAGATTATGGGCAACACCACTACCAGTCCCACCCAGGGTATATGCAGGACGAACTAAAACCGGAAAGTCAAGCCGTCTTAGTGCCGTTCTCACCTCATTGAGGTTGTGCGCCGCAAAACTTTTTGGGATTGGTTCAGAAATTTGGTTCATTAGTAAACGGAATAGATTACGATTTTCGGCCATTTCTATGGTTTTTAAGTTTGAACCTAAAAGTTCAACATTAAATTTCTTCAGCACCCCACCTTTGGCAAGCCCGTATGATAGATTAAGTCCGACCTGCCCTCCAAAGTTAGGAAGCAATCCCTGAGGTTTTTCTCTTTCAATAATCTTTGTCAGGGTTTCTATGGTGAGGGGTTCAATATATACAATATCCGCAGTCTCCAAATCAGTCTGAATCGTAGCCGGGTTTGAATTTACAATCACTGTCTTATACCCTTCTTCCCTTAATGACCTGCTTGCCTGAGAACCAGAAAAATCAAATTCTGCCGCCTGACCTATCACAATTGGTCCGGAGCCGATAATCAATAATTTTTCAAGGTCGGTGCGCTTTGGCATCAATCAATTGAATAAACTCTTTAAATAAGAATGATGTATCGAGTGGACCGGGTGAAGCCTCAGGGTGAAATTGGACTGAGAAGATGGGCAGATAGTTATGCCGCATCCCTTCTATGGTATTGTCGTTCAGGTTTATCCAGTCAAATTCAATGTCTTTAATTTGTGTTGCGGGTTTGAGGGCATAACCATGATTCTGGGCGGTAATAAAGATTTTGTTTGTTTTCAGGTATTTTACCGGATGATTAGAACCACGGTGGCCAAACTTTAGTTTATAAGTTTTCAAACCGAGTGCCAGGCCCAAAAGTTGGTGCCCGAGGCAGATACCAAAGATTGGGTATCTATTTAATAATGACTTTATCGTCTTAACAGAAGAGGATAATAGGGCAGGATGCTCCGGATTGCCCGGACCATTGGAGAGAACAATACCATCGGGGCGCAGTCTTTTTATTGTTTCAAAATTGGTATCATAGGGAACCTGAATTACCCGGGCGAATCTCAATAGATTGGAGATAATGCCCCGTTTGACACCGTAATCAATAACCACGATCTTTCTTTTGCGGTGGTTATTATAATAGATTATCTCTTTACAGGAGACTTCCTGAACAAGATTTTTTGTATGGGGATGTTTAGCCCTTTTGACCTTTGCGACCAGTTCTTTAAGATTGATTTTCTTTGAGGTAGTTAGCAGAATTACCTTCATCGTTCCATAGGAGCGTAGTTTCAAGGTTAAGGCGCGGGTATCAATCCCCCAGATAACAGGAATTTTTGCGTCGTTTATATATTTGATGATATTTCTCTTTTTACCCGAAAAAAAGGCGGGCTCTTTTAACACCAGCCCGCGTATCTGCACACCTCCTGACTGGCAATGTTTATCGGCAAATCCATAATTACCAATTAATGGGTAGGTCATTAAGAGAATTTGTCCCGCATAGGATGGGTCAGTAAATGCCTCCTGATAGCCGGTCATTGAGGTATTAAAAACCAACTCCCCAAAGGCCTCCTTTTCTATCTCAAAGCCGTGGCCAGTGATTATTGTTCCATCCTCAAGAACAAGCAGGGCTTTTTTC
>CBFGJQ010000454.1:0-7269 GCA_965649095.1 Caldifarciminota bacterium
TATGAGAATGCAAGAAACCCTGGAACGAATAAGTAAAGAGAATAGAATTCTCCTTTCTCACATCGCCGACTTAATTGCAGCTGAAGGTGAGAAGACAAGGGAATTGATAAAAATGAAATAGCTGGGTCTTAACTTATCCACGGAACTATTAAAGGGAAGACCGGTTTTTGCTGAAGATGCTATAATGGCAAATATGGAGGTTTTGATTGAAAGAAGATAGGGGAAAAGGTGTTTTGTTGGTTTCATTGGTTGGATTGGTTTTATTTGTGGTGGGTTGTGGTGGTGGAAAAAGAGAAGGCGTGGCCGGGAATAACCCTCCCGTAATAAACGAAGTTTCGTTATTACCACTTAATCCTACAATTCAATCAGAAATCAGGGTGCGGATTTTGGCATCAGACAAGGATGGTGACCCTCTCACCTATAAGGTAGAGTGGTTTGTAAATGACGAAAAGATCGGTGAGGGGATGTCATTGAAATATGAAGAGGCAAAAAAGGGCGACCGGATTTCGGCACTGGTGACACCCTATGATGGCAAGGAATGGGGAGGGTCTGTAAAGACCGGTGAGATTACCATTGGTGGACTGCCGCCGAGAATTGTCTCTTTGAATATCACCCCCGAATCATTATTTACCACAACCGAGCGGGTTGTTGTCTCAGCAATGGTTGAAGACCCGGACAACGATTCAATAAGATTGATTGTGCACTGGCTAGTAAAGGATGAGGTTATTTCAGATACTTCAAATGTCCTTGATTTAAGGAAATATAATCTGAAGAAGAATGACATAGTTACGGGTGCCGCATTTGCCTTTGATGGTGAATTTAAGTCTGATGAGTTTCCCTTTGAACTCCATATTGCCAATTCAGCACCGGTCTTCAGCACCCGCATTGATTCAGTGAAGGCAAGACCTGAAAGCGTGTATTATCAGGTGCCGATTGTTGACCCGGATGGCGATAAATTGACATTTGAACTCCTTTCCGCGCCAAGGGGAGTATTTATTGATAAGAATAGCGGTGTGATATATGGAAATGCCGGTGAAGTCAATTCCTTTGAGGTTCTGGTCAGGGCAACGGATACAGAGGGGGCCTATTTAGATGCAAGGTTTACGCTGACTGCACCAGAAAAACAAGGGGAATAAAGGGTTATAGAGGGTAATTAAGGGTAAGGAGGGTGGGCGAAGATTGGGGTTTTCAAGGGGATGGAATCCCCTTGATGTATGTTTTCCTGAAGAATGCTCTGCCTCTTGACTCCTAATAAATTCTGATTAAAATATGGTATGGAGACATTAACCTGGATAATGGGCATAGGAAGTATTATGCTCGGAGCCCTTGCAATCTTTTTTGCGTTTGTCTTGACCCATAGAACCGACAATTTAATAAGAGAACTCCATGAAAGCACTGATAAAACAATCAAGGCTGAGGACACCCGGGCAAAGGAGTTGATGGAAAGGATGGAAAGGGCGTTAGGGAAACGCTGGAGCGAATGGACAGGAGGTCTGAGGATACCCAGAAGATGTTGGAACGGATGGATTTGAGAATGCAAGAAACCCTGGAACGAATAAGTAAAGAGAATAGAATTCTCCTTTCTCACATCTCAGACCTCATCGCGGCTGAGGGTGAAAAGACAAGGGAATTGATAAAGATGAAATAGAGACCCAATAAAAGCATTTTTACAACAAAGGTAATAAGGTGTATGAGGGGTTTAAAATGGGTGAGACCTTTGCGGAAATAATCTTAAGGGCTAATGGGAAGGAATATAAAAAAAGAATCCTTGTTGATACTGGTGCAACATTTAGCTGGATAGATAGTAAGATTCTTAAACGACTGGGAGTAAAACCTGTTGATATAGAAGAATTTGAGACCATTGAAAAAAGAATAGTAAAAAGAAAGATTGGTTTTGTAGAGATTGAATGCTACGGAAGGAGGGGACCAACTGGCGTTGTCTTTGCAAAAAGGGGTGATTCAGAGGTCTTAGGTCTTCATGCCCTTGAGACATTGAGGTTGGCGGTGGACCCATATCGGCAGCGACTGAAGAAATCAAAGACGATCAGGGCATTAAAATTTTATGTAAATAAAGGTGATGAAGGGTTATAAGGGATATTTAAGGGTTAGCGTTTACGGGATTTTGTCTGTGATGCTTTTAGTCGGATTGGGGTCTACCACTCCTTTGGTCTTTCAGTCCGGTGATACACTGAAATTTTACAGTAGGGATAGCCTTGTCTATGAATGGATATTAAATGAGGGCAAGGAGATTGAAGGTGGTTATTATATAAAGAAGGCGAAGGTTTCACCTGATAATAGACAATTTCTCCTATACGAAGAGAATGACTTTCCCCAGCAGGAGAGCATTTATACAAGATTAACACTTTATGATGCCGAAAGAAAAAAAATCTGGAGCCGGGTTGAAGAGAGAGGTCGTAAGTTCTGTTTTGAATTGACAAAATTAGATATGGATAGAATTATCATCTTTACTACCAAACGATCGGGTGAATCCCCGGTAATGGAGATAATCAAAGATAATCAATTAAAGAGAAAAATAGATTTGAAGGAATGGACAAGGGTAGTAAACTATGAATTCTCACCGAATGGAAGGTATATCCTATTCCAGGTAAAGAAGCCTTATAATTATAAACTCTGGGATTATATATATTTTATTGATTTAAAGACGAATAAGACCTGGGAGTATCTATTCCCTTTCTGTTTTTCCTGTAAGAGGGGCAGGATTGATTTAAGGGTAGATGATGAGGGCAAAAGTGAGGTCATTTATAGAAATGAACATAGAATTTTTGATAAGAATGGGAATTTGATTGATGTATTTGTGAAATTGGAGTAGCAATTCTGGGGAAAAGAATCCATTAGCCACCCAAATTCTTCCTTGCGGGATTGACCGCACCTGGGCGGTTATGACACCACCCGTGGTGTCACTCCAATAGTTGGTAGTCCCTATTTTGATGAAATTTTTCATTATAATGAAGAAAAGCCAACAAGATAGATCATCAGGGGTTTCACCCCTGAAACCCCTGCCCTCACCCCTCCCTCTCCCTTAAAAAGGGAGAGGGGATATAAGTAATGAATAACTACATTTTTGGGGAAACTTACCTTTTAGGCTCGGTAATTGTAGCGTCCAGATTTATCGGGACGGATAAAATTTTTCGTCCAACTGAAGTTGGCCGCTACAGATGTTTTTTTCTCACCTTTTAGGAAATGAAAGCATTATTGGGGGGAAAACTTACCACTTACTTCCCCACGGAACCAAAGTTCCTACTCCTTACCGCAATGAATTGCCTGCTCCTCACGGGATTAAAATCCCTATTCCTAAAAGATCGCCTGAAAACCAAGGGTGGTAAGGACGCCCAACAGAAATACTCCCCCTAAACAACCAAGGACCTTAGCCTTTGCCTTCCCCGGTGCAGTGCAGACTGCCTTGTAGTTCAACTCAACGATTGTCTCTCTATTCGGTTCTATCTTTATTTTTACAGTCCCCTCACCATACTTTGCAATCCTCCATAAGGCGCCAATGTTGCCATTCTTAAATTGGTATGATGCAGTCTCAATTGAGTCCTGGGGAAAGAATCCGACATTATATTCATCCGGTTTGAGCGGATATCTGGTTATTGGGGTATTACCGATAAAGTCATTCTCTACATAGATCGGCAGGCCAGGTCTATCTGCCTTTATCGTTAAATAACCATCGTTGATTTGGAGGAATAAGAGGAATATCATCATAAATCATTATATCTAAAAGGGTTTCCTGGGTCAAGAATTTTTCTTCTTTTGATGGCAATAAATTGCCTGCCCCTTTACTACTCAACTTGACTTTGCCCTAAATTTTTATATAATAATATATGGAAGAAAGAAATAATGAAGAGCAAATTACCACAGTCTATATTGAAGAAGAGATAAAGTCAAGTTATCTTGACTATGCAATGAGCGTCATTGTGGGCAGGGCATTGCCCGATGTCCGCGATGGCTTAAAACCAGTCCAGCGTCGGATTCTATATGCAATGAATGAGGCAGGGCTTGCCTCAAACCGCGCCCATAAAAAGAGTGCCACAGTGATTGGTGATGTCTTAGGAAAATACCATCCCCATGGAGATATGGCAATCTATGATGCCCTGGTGAGAATGGCACAGGACTTTTCAATGCGCTATCCACTTGTGGATGGACAGGGCAATTTTGGCTCAATAGATGGCGATGCACCTGCGGCATATCGTTACACCGAGGCAAGGTTAACGCCGCTGGCAGAAGAGTTATTGAAGGACTTAGAGAAGAATACCGTTGACTTTATCCCTAATTTTGATGGTAGATTAAAGGAGCCGGTCGTATTACCCGCTGCATTCCCCGCGCTATTATGCAATGGCGCCTCAGGGATTGCGGTTGGTATGGCAACGAATATCCCACCCCATAACCTTTCGGAGTTGGTGGAGGCCTTAAATGCCATAATTGATGACCCGGAGATAGATGACAAAAAATTACTGAAACTTGTTCCCGGACCGGACTTTCCGACCGGTGGGATAATTGCCGGAAGAAAGGGGATAGAAGAGGCTTATTTAACAGGTAAGGGAAGGGCAATCGTCAGAGGAAAGATAAAGATTGAAGACCTAAGGGGCGGTAAGCAGGCGATTGTGATAATGGAGATTCCATATCAGGTGAATAAGGCATCACTATTAGAGAAGATTGCAAGTTTAATAAGGGAGAAGAAGATTGAAGATATCTCTGATCTACGGGATGAGTCGGATAAGGACGGAATCCGTGTTGTCGTAGAATTAAAAAGGGATGCAAATCCCGAGATTGTGTTAAATAACCTGTATAAATATACAAGCCTCCAGGAGACATTCGGTATTCAACTTCTGGCATTGGTTGATGGTGTTCCAAGAACCCTCACCTTAAAACAGGCATTGAGATATTTTTTAGACTTTCGCTTTGAGGTAATCACAAGAAGGACGAAGTTTGAACTTGCCGAGGCGGAGAAGAAGGCGCATATCCTTGAGGGTTTAAAGATTGCCATAGAGAATATTGACGAGGTCATAAAGATCATTAAAAAATCTGCAGATGTAAAGATTGCAAAAGAGAAATTACAAAAGAAATTTTCTTTGAGTGAAGTCCAGGCGCAGGCAATACTTGATATGAGGCTGGCAAGGCTTACCAGCTTAGAGCGGGAGGCGCTTGAAAAGGAATACCTTGGACTAATAAAAGAGATTTCAAGATTAAAGACAATCCTCGCCTCTCCGAAAGGAATCTATGGGGTGATAAAGAAAGAATTGAATGAATTGAGGGAGAGATACAAGGATTCAAGGAGGACAACAATCACCGATGTTGAACCTGAGGAGCTTACGATAGAAGACTTGATTGCAGAAGAGGATATGGTTGTTACATTAACCCAGCGTGGTTATATAAAAAGACTCCCGATAACGACATACCGGAACCAGACACGCGGTGGCGTGGGCAGGAAACTTGTTGAGACTGGAGAAGAAGATTTTGCCAATCAATTACTAATCTCCAAGACCACTGATACACTACTATTCTTTACCGATGCGGGGAAGGTCTATGCATTAAAGGTATATGAAATACCAGAGGCGGGGCCGCTCTCAAGGGGTCGTTCAATCGCCAACCTCGTTGAACTCAGTGAAGGTGAAAAGGTGAATGCCTGTCTTACAATAAAAGAATTTTCAAAGGATTATTTTATATTTATGGCTACCAAGATGGGTAAGGTAAAGAAGACCAGGCTTGATGAGTATGAGAATATAAGAAAGAAGGGGATTATTGCAATAAAGATTGAACCTGGTGATCGTCTCATTACCGCAAGTTTGACCACCGGTAAGGATTCGGTCCTCCTGACGACAAAGAACGGACTTACCTTAAGATTCTCTGAAAAACTGATAAGACCGATGGGCAGGAATGCGAGTGGTGTTAGGGGAATTCGTCTTGAAAAAGGGAATGAGGTTGTTGGATTCAATATCGCCCGTAAGGATGAGGATATGTTAATCATCGGCGAGAATGGTCTGGGTAAGAGGATAAGGTTTGATGATGTTAACGAAAAGGGCAGGGGCGGTAAGGGTATGAAGTCAATGACGGTTGATGAAAAGACCGGAAAGGTTGCTGGTGTAGTGAATGTGAATGATGAGGATGACTTACTTGCGATGACGATGAGTGGCAAGGGGATAAGGACACCAGTAAAGGAGATAAGGGTGATGGGAAGACAGGCAAAGGGGGTGAAGATAATTACCTTAGAGAAAGGTGATAAGGTCGTTTCCATAGCGAGGATAAAGGCTGAGGTATGACAAGAAGGGGTAAATTAAATAGGGATGGTTTACTGGTATTTTAAGATTTTCAACAATATAAAAAACGAGCAGGAGGCGAATGAGCTTGCACGACTGGAGTTGGAAAGTCTATTCGGAGAAGTTAAACCAATTTATAATTTTGCTGACAAGTTAAGCGAAAAGCCATTAAACTATTTTACAGACCCGACAATACGAATTCAAGATTTTATTATACACGAACTGCCCTATGGTAGAATTCAAGGGTATTTTAGTATCACTCCCGATTTTAGAAATATAAAAAAATTGGTTTACAGATTGGCCTACACTCGTGAAATTTATTTGATTATAAAAACAACCGAGCGTGCAGAAATTTTACTCCAGAAAATCTTCCCCGAAGGGGTGATAGATAAAAATGTTCAATACTTCTCTAAAGATAATTTTAGACTCTTCAGGTTTATTACCCATCAATACTTCCTTGAGAAATCCGAGTATATTTCAAAACTAAGCAGGAATGAAAAAGAGGTTGATAAGAATATTGAGATTCTATTTTCAAATCTCACAAAAGATATTTACAGAATCCCAGCCTCAATAAGCCTAAACATTGGCAAGCGACTCCAGGACTATTTTGCTAACAGAGAGGAGCCATCTTTATATCTTAGCCATTATTTTCATCCCTACAAGGGTAAATTTCACCCGAAGATGGTTAGGGCATTACTCAATTACATTTATCCAGAGGATAAAGGCATAGTGCTTGATAACTTTGCCGGAAGCGGAACATTATTAGTTGAAGCAAACCTATTGGGACTTGATGCAATTGGTGTTGAAATAAATCCACTCTCAGGTTTGATGAGTAATGTAAAATGTCAAATATTTCATTATGATGGTTTAGAGTTAAAAGAGTATATCGCCAACTATATAAGGAATTTAACAGAGGAAGTTCAAAAATTCAATCAAAATAATAATAGTCTTTTTGTCAAGGATAATATTTGGCGTAAAGTCATTGATAAAACAA
>CBFGJQ010000455.1:0-4769 GCA_965649095.1 Caldifarciminota bacterium
TAAGGGCAAATATATTGAACGAGCAATATCTTCTGTATTGGCTCAGACCTATCCACCTCTCGAAATCATTGTTGTGGATGACGGCTCGACCGACGACGGACCTGACAAAGTGGTAAAAATAAATGATCCCAAGATTATTCTAATAAGACAGGAGAATAAAGGGCCCGGTGCAGCAAGAAACGCTGGGCTGGCAAGAGCCAGGGGTAAATATGTAGCATTTCTCGATGCCGATGACGAATGGCTGCCTTCATTTTTGAAGACAGGTCTTACTTTTCTTGAGGATGAAAAAACCAACATTTCAGTAGTTTGGACAAATTACTACAGAACACCAGGCATGAAGAAGAACACAGATTTATTTGGAGAGTTAAGCGGTGGTGTATATGAAATAAATGCCGAGACCGATATAAAGTTGATAACACAAATTGTTAATTTTATTTGGACCTGTACTGCCATTATGCGGACTGATGTCGCCAGGAAATGGGGAGGGTTTTTTGATAAATATAAATGCCTCATGGGAGAAGATCGCTATCTATTTCTCAAGCTTATCTTCAACGAAAGAATTGGCATAATGCCTGAGCCACAAGTAATTTACCATCGTGAAGCATCATTTTTATGTAATAGCAAGAAAAATAGGCCCAATCCTACCCCCCCATATATATCAGATCCATTTGATTTACTCGGCTCATGTCCTGAATCTAAAAAACACATACTAAGTGAATTGTTAGTTATTCTTGCTTTTGAAACGGTAAAGTCACTTGCCAAGCGTGGACAAAAAAACGAGGCAATAGAGATTCTCAAAAATTTCCTTCGGAATGGCTATCTTTCTAAAGTGCCTTTGAATATTCATTTATTGCTTATATCCTCCAAAGTTTTACCAACAATTCGTTGGTTTTGGCACTTTTTAAAAATGTCATGAGAAGATTATCCTGCAATGTTGGGGAAGAAAATGATGCCGGGGCTTAGCTTTATATATGATATTGACAAAGATCTTAGAGAAAAGGAAGCCGAGATTTTGCATTCATTAAATTTATTGCTTCACTTTGATCATTATAAAGCAAACATTATTTTAAAAGATAAGTCATATTTTCTATGCACCACGACTTATGCGGAATACCCTGTGTCTTCATTTGAAAATGATAATTACCTGATTTATTTAGAAGGTAAAATATACAACCATCATTATTCGGTGAAAAAAGAATTAAATACTTTAGCAGAATTGATTACAGAGAATATGACTTATAAAAAAGAAAAAATCGCCGAGTGGCTACTGAATAATGACGGTGACTTTGTGATTTTTGTATTACACAAAAGGTCTAATGAGATTACAATAACAAATGATGCGCTGGGCCGACTACCCTTATACTATTCAGTATCTGATAGGAACTTGTTAATCTCAAGAGAGATAAGATTTATTACCCACCTATTGAGCAATACAGATTTTGACAGGATGGCAATTGCACAATATTTGTTATTTGGATATCCTTTAGGTAAGAGAACATTATTTAAAAATATTTACCGGTTAGAGCCATCATCACTCATTAAGATCAACTTAAATAACTCCGAGATTGTCATAACAAATATCCATCAGTTTTGCTTCGATGAAAAGTCATACAGCACAAGAACATTAAAAGAGAATGCACATGCTTTAGTTGATCTGTTTAGTGATGCGTGTAAAAATAGAGCCAATTCTTTTAATGATTACAAACATATTCTTTCTTTAAGTGGGGGTTTAGATTCAAGGTCTGTTGCTGCTGGCTTGTATAGAAGCAATATTACTTTCTATGGAGCAACCTATTTGGATTCAAATAGAAATGCTATTCGTGACGCAGAGCTTGCTAAACAAATAGCAAACATTTTCAAGATATATTGGAAATTATTTGAATTATCACCTCCCAAGGGTAAAGACATTCTAAAGCTATTAAGAATGAAAAGTGGTTTAAATTATTTGGGAATGAGCTTTATTCTTCCTTTTTTAGATAGCATAAAAGAAGCTTACGGAACCCAGATAACATATTTTACAGGTGATGTAGGATCGGTGCTTCGTGATTTAAGGCCATCCAGAAAGATCATTGATATAGATGAGTTACTCAAATATATATTGTTAAATAATCAAATATATTCACCAGATGATGTTTCTGCTATGACTAGAATTTCTAAAAAAGAAATAATAGACGAGCTAAAAAAAAATATTTTAACCTATCCTGAAAGGAACTGGGATCAAAAATATGTTCATTTCTTAATCTACGAACAATGTTTGAAATGGTGTTTTGAAGGAGAGGATAGAAATAGATTTTATTTTTGGAGTGTAGCTCCTCTTTTATCCATTTCCTTTTTTAATTTTGTCATGAATTGCCCTGATCATTTAAAATCAAGACATGCTCTTTATCGCGAATTTCTCTTAGAATTGTATCCCCAAGTATGCAAAATCAATAATGCGGATTGGAACTTACCTATTATCTCTAAAAGATTACCTATTAAGCTATACTTAAAATCCGTATTTCCCCTCCAGTATAGGAAAATAATAAAACAGTATTTGTTTATGAATTCATATCCATACGAAAATCGTTCAAATATTCTGAACTGTATTAAAGAACAGTTAAATAATAGTCAGTCCATATCTGACTATTTATCATGCGCTGCTGTTAATAACATAATGAAACGGTCTAACAAAAGCCAAATTAATAATTTGTTCACCATTACCTCAATAATTGAAGAACTACAGTATAATCAAAGTACTATTGAAAAATATTTTGAAATAGAATTTGTATAACTGTTTTTTTGTTTGTGCTCAAAAACAATTTTTTAGGACAGGAGAAATATAAATGTCTGCCAGCAAAATCTGGGCGGTTATCGCCTCCGACTATATTAATGCCTACAGCATAGTTGCTTCACTAAAGGCCCTTGGTTGGAATGGTCCGATTGTTTATCTTAAAGAAAAGAAGAAGGGTCGGACCCTCTTGGACGCAAGTGGACTGGGAGTGTATGGGTTGCCGATTAACCTGAACGTACCCGAAGATTTGCCCGTCGCCCTTTCCAAACATATACCCTCATCTGAACCTAAGGTGGTTTTCTTGTGCGACGAGCGTTTCCACCAAGTTTTTGTGAATAAACAGATAAGAAAAGAAGATAATTTCAGGGTCATGGTCGGTTCAGTCACACATTTGGACGCTATTCTGGACAAATTTGCCTTTTATAGCTTTATTCAAGATCGTAACTTGGCAGAAATACCCAAAACAATTACTTCTCGAGAAGATCCTTGGGAACAGCTTGGTTCACGTTTTTTCATTCGTTTTAAAAGAAGCTGGGATGGTCTAAAGCGCCTTCCTCGCGTCAAGCTCATCACCAGTTTTGAACAACAGCGAGATGTAGAAAATAAATATATACAAAAAGGGTTTCAGCCGCACCAATGGTGCTACCAAGAAGCTTTAAGTATCGACCCATACCATAACGTTTCCATATCGGGGTGGCACGGACCCGAGGGGAGGCTCTATTTTGCAACGCGACACCTCCTGCGGCATCCATCTGAAAACGGAAATGGTGATGTCACAGAGATCATCTCACCTCCAAGCGGACTATTGGAGTGTACAGAACGCATATTAAGCGCGCTGGAATATCAAGGTCCTTTCGAATTGGAGTTTTTGTTGGATCTCAAGTGTGGCTATTATAAGGTAATCGAACTGAACCCCCGCTTCTGGATGCAACATGGTTTAATAGAAACAGTCACTGGCCACGCTTTGGTCAGCAAATATGCAGATATTGCAGGTGTTAAGCCTATAATACGGACTGGCGATGTCAGATACTGGGTTAACACATTTTACGCCATCTATAGGGTTGCTAAGGGTGATCTTCGTATTTTAAATTATTTGTTTAACTCTAAAGCAATCCTTGTGCCTAGTTTTTCGATTGTACTGAAAAGTTGTATTCCGTTAGGAATTCAAAAAATCAATGCTCTTGTCGGTTTTTAATAGTTGCCATTTTGGAATAGGATCGATTTAATTTGGAGAAGCTCAGTTTTTTGTCAAAATGAGGCAATGCTAACCTGATGTGAATGTCATGAATAGCAGCAAAAATTAAAAAAGATATGAGTATAGTTGAAAAGAGGACTTTATTATCTGTTTTAAGGGATATTGGCGAAGCAATTTGGGCGGTTCCTCTTATGCTTGTGCCCCGACATATCTATGAATTGCGTTTGACTAAACTTTTGCTGAAATACTATCCTTCGCAATTTGATAAGATTGTTTTCTTTAAGTCAGGCAGGTCGGCATTAACATCTCTCTTTGAGAAGCTTGCCATTCAGGGGGAAAAATCGACTGTGCTTTTACCGGACTATATTTGTAACGTAGTATTCATGTCAGCTTCTAAGGCTGGTTTCCGTATCAAGGTCTACCAAACCGATGATCTTTTCAGACCAGATATAAAAGGAATTAAGACTTTGTTGAGGACTGAGCCCATCTGTGCTGTGCTTTTTGCTTCGATCTTTGGCACGCAAAATAATACTTCGGAAATACTGTCAAGCATTAGAAGTGTATCACCTGATGTCTTTATTATTTTCGATGAATGTCAGAACATTATCACTGACTCTCCTCTTGTGATGGATGCTAAAACAGTTTGTGTCATGAGTTTCAATGATAAGACTGTACCAGGGCTGATGGGTGGCGCGATTTGTCTTCCCTCTAATACATCGATAGATATCGAGCGGCCAAAACAGAATGCAATTGCTGGGCTTTTGCATGAGTTGATAATTTGGGGATTGCTTGCTAAAAAAGTTC
>CBFGJQ010000455.1:4779-7157 GCA_965649095.1 Caldifarciminota bacterium
TTAGGAGCATATCCGAAGTATTGCTTACTCTCGTGGGAAGATTGCCCCGTTACGCATACCCACGTCTTGAGTTTTCCTCAGGTATAAGGAGGCTCTATGACCTTGAACCCCATCCTGCAGCCAAGTTGTCATTGATCTACGCAGTCAGAGGATTGTACAGATTGCCTACACTTGAACAGATCAGGAAGCGTAACTATGCCTTGTTTCGAAAATTTATGGCTGATAAGGGCTACGGGATATTACTGCCGACTGAACGGGCAGAGATAGCACCATATGTCTCTTTTCGACTAAAAGACCATAATATCTTTAATTATCTGCCGATTAAAGGCCCCTATGCAATGATGGAGGATAGTTCGAAAACACTTCGGAAGGATACATATAGCATTAAGAACAATAGAGAGTTCACCCTTCTTGTTTAGCAAACTTCGCAGAACAATGAAACGCAGTTCCAGCAAAGTGTCTAACCGTGATAACTGCATTAGAGTCCGTGTTTGCCATTTGACCACCGCTCATAAGGCATTGGATACCCGTATTTTCAATCGCCAAGCTGTTTCTTTGCAGAAAGCCGGATACTCGGTAACCATAATTGGACAACATCCCTCTGATGAAATCATAGGTGGCATAAAGATTATTTCTTTAGAACCATCAGTTGGATGGATTAATCGCATTCGTGCAGGGTTCAGAATCTTTTTGATGTCGCTTAAGCAAGATGCTGAAGTGTACCATTTTCACGATCCGGATTTAATTCATATTGGTTGTTTGCTCAAAATATTTGGAAAGAAAGTCATTTACGATGTGCATGAGGACTATGAACAAAGCATAATTTCCAGACAAGGAAAACCGCTGACCCTTAAACTTATGGCATGGTTATTTACACGCGTAGAGAGTGTGTGTAGTAGATTTTTCGATTTTATTATCACAGCCGATTCAAATATTAAGTCCAAGTTTATTGGTATGAAAGACAAGGTAGAGATGATTACTAATGTACCTCCATTGTACTTTGTGAAGGGCATAAAGCGGAAAAGGCAAGATGACCGATTTCGAATAGTTTTCCTCGGGCAAATGTCAAAAGACCATGGCATTCCAGAAATTCTGTCCGCAATTGAGCAGATGAATTACAAGGATAAGGTTGAATTGCACCTAATCGGTTCTGTACGTGAAGTTGATTTACCTGCCCTGTGGCACTCAAACCCTCGGGTGATTCACCATGGACGAGTGGCATGGGAACGGTTGGGAGAGATGCTTGCTGAGGCAGATGTGGGGCTATTTCTGTATCAACCTAACCCAGCACGCTTGCATCTCACTGGTGAAGGAAATACAAAGCTTTTTGAATATTTGGGGAGCGGTCTTCCAGTCCTTTGTTCAGACTTCCCTAAGCTGAAAAGGCTGATAGACTCCATCGGATGTGGTGTGACAGTCGACCCAACAGACCCGAGTAAAATCGCAAGGGCGCTTGATGGCTTATACGAGGATCCAGCACTAAGGAGCACCATGGGGGAAAAAGGACGTCAAGAGGTACGAGAGAAATATAACTGGAGTGTAGAAGAAAGAAAATTGCTGGCGCTGTATCAAAAAGTCCTTGGCTTTTAGAAAACGAGTAATATGAGCAGGATATGAAAGAAATCGCTTGCAACCAGTGGATATTTCGAAGACAATTTTGTTTTTGAAAACATTGTGAATTAGGAAAAGGGATGGGAAGAAATGATATGAAGGCTGTTTTTGAAAAGATAATCGGGAAATGAGAGTAAAAAACTATTGGTTTCTCAGTTCTGGTGAATTTTATAAATAAATAGTAAAGTTAAAAGTATAAATTTGGACTTTTATAAAAAAATAATGTTGCTTATAATGATAGCGGTCGCTGTATTGACTACAGCTATAGCCATATCAGATACAAAATGGCTTTATCTCGTCCTATTATTGGTCCCTCTTTTAATTTATCTTTCTATTAAAAAAACATTTATCTTTCCTTTTGGTGCATATGTTTTTCTTATACCTTTTGAATCGATTTTGGTAGTTACAGGAAATTCTGGAGGTCCAACTTTAATTAGATTCCTTGGAATCCTGTTAATTCTGGTTTTATTGCTAAAAGGTAATTTTGAGAAAAAACTAAAAAAGCCTGATATCGCAGTATTATGGTTTGTTCTATTCATGCTCTATGGTCTTTTATCAATAACATGGGCAATCCAACCTGATTTATCTTTTTCAAGAATTCAAACAGCCAGTGGATTATTATTGCTTTATCTAATAGTGGCATCATATGAGATCAAGAAGAAGGATTACGATGCACTGAAATGGTATATTCTCTATGGAGGAGTGCTTGCAGCATTGTTATTAATTTATCAATTCTTAACCGGAGAAGCAACCGAAAGGGTTTCTCT
>CBFGJQ010000456.1:0-17741 GCA_965649095.1 Caldifarciminota bacterium
ATTTTTCATTATAATAAAGAAAAGGGACAAGATATTCAGGAAAGGCGATGTGAAGAAGGCTTCTGCCCCAAGAGCAGTTTTGCGGTATAACGGGGGTTTTCAGGGGGTCTCCCCCTGAATATCTTGTTGATTTTGTCTGTTTTAAGAAACGGTTAGTGATTGAGGTTGATGGTGGTGAGCATTATGAGAATAGTGGTGATAAAATAAGGGATGAATGGTTTCAAGAGCAGGGATAGAGGGTATTGAGGCTTTGGAATAATGATGTATTGAGAAATACTGCTGGGGTAGTTAAAAAATGATTATGAGGGAGATTTCACCCTCCCCTTTATCCCCTCCCTTCAAGGGCGGGGAGATTAAAGTTGATGGAGGTAATTGAAAAATGGGGATTGTGCAAAATATGGAAAAATCGGTGTTTTGGAATTTCCGAACACCCAAAGAATTCCATAGGAGGTTTAATGGCTGAGGTCAAAATTTTAGAGGAGATTTGCAAGGGATGCGGACTCTGCTGTGATGGGGTATGTCCGATGGGTATCTTAAGACTTTCTCCGGACCGTATCAACTCCAGTGGCTACCATCCGGCTGAGGTAACTGATATGACTAAATGCATAGGCTGTGGTTATTGCTATATGTCCTGCCCTGAACCTGCGATTGAAGTCTATAAATGAGGAGAAGTTATGGCGGAAAAACAGTTGATGTATGGAAATCATGCGCTGGTTGAGGGGGCAATTTATGCTGGCTGCAGATTCTTCGCTGGTTATCCCATAACACCCCAGAATGAAATTCCTGAATATATGTCCATTAGGATGAACGAAGTTGGTGGTATCTTCTTGCAGACTGAGAGTGAACTCGCGGCAATAAATATGCTCTTTGGTGCGGCCGCCGCCGGGGCAAGGGCAATGACCTCCTCAAGTTCGCCAGGGGTAAGTCTGATGCAGGAGGGTCTCTCTTATATCGCCGGTGCAGATGTGCCGGTGCTTGTTGTCAATGTTGTGCGGGGTGGTCCTGGTTTGGGAAATATCGCACCCGCCCAATCGGATTATTTCCAGGCAGTCAAAAGCGGTGGTCATGGCGATTATCACACAATTGTCCTTGCCCCCAATTCTGGCCAGGAGCTCTTTGAATTTCCCAAACTCGCGTTTGAACTTGCCGAAAAATACCGCAATCCTGCCTTAATTCTTGCTGATGGCCTTTTGGGACAGATGATGGAGCCGGTGGAGATAAAGGGAGAACCGGTTGACCCAAAATCTTTACCTGAACAGGATTGGTGGCTCACTGGTTGCAGGGGCCGGGAGCGCCGGGTAATCCGTTCTTACGACTTGAGACCAGGTAAACTTGAGGAATGGAACTGGCACCGATGGAAAAGATATCAGGAGATAATAAAAAAGGAACAGCGATATGAGGGGAACAAAATTGAGGATGCGGAGATTATTATCATTGCCTATGGCACCTCAGCAAGGGTCTCGGAAGCAGGTTTGAGATTGGCACGTCAGAATGGGATAAGGGTAGGTCTTTTAAGGCCAATTACCCTCTGGCCATTTCCAGTGGATATAATCAGTGAATTATCAAAGAGAATCGGAGACTTCCTCGTTGTTGAGATGAGCCTCGGTCAGATGATAGAGGATGTGAAACTGGCGATAGAAGGACGAGCCAAGGTGCACTTTATTGGGCATCCCGGTGGTGGTTTGCCCAATGCCCAGGAGATTTATAATAAAATTCTTGAAATAAGGGGTAAAAAATGAAACTTCTATTTGGCAGACCACAGGGATTGACTGAGGTAACACAGCGCTATTGTCCGGGTTGTGGCCATGGCATTGTCCACCGGATAATTGGTGAACTTCTGGTGGAGATGAATATAAGGGAGAGAACAATTGGAATTGCACCGGTTGGTTGTTCGGTATTTGCGGATGAGTACTTTAATTGTGATATGATACAGGTTCCCCATGGTAGAGCACCGGCAGTTGCCACCGGGTTAAAGAGGGTAAGGCCAGAGTGCATTATCTTTGCCTATCAGGGTGATGGTGACCTGGCGGCAATCGGAACTGCTGAGACAATTCATGCGGCAGCGCGAAATGAGAATATTACAATTATTTTTATAAACAATGCAATATACGGTATGACCGGTGGCCAACTCGCACCAACAACCCTGCCGGGGATGAGATCAACTACCTCTGTAAAAGGAAGGGATGTGATAAAACAGGGTTACCCGATAAAGGTCTGTGAATTACTCAATGGACTTGAGGGGCCATTTTATCTGGAACGGGTCGCGGTGAATACACCAAAGAATATTATCAAGACCAAAAAGGCAATAAAAACCGGATTCCAGTATCAGATTGACAATAAGGGATTTTCGTTAATTGAGGTCCTTTCAATGTGTCCAACCGGCTGGGGGGTAACGCCGGTGCAGGCGAAAAGATGGGTTGAGGAGGTGATGGCAAGGTATTATCCCCTTGGTGAAGTTCGCAACCGGGCAAGGGAGGCAAAATGACCAGGGAATTTATCATTGCCGGATTTGGTGGTCAGGGGGTTGTTTCATCTGGCATAATCCTTGCTTACGCTGGTTTATTGGAGAATCTGAACGTAACCTTCTTCCCCTCTTATGGTGCGGAGATGCGTGGTGGCACTGCCAACTGCTCGGTTGTCCTCTCTGAGGAAAAGATTGCCTCCCCGGTTGTGGTAAATCCTGATATAGTAATAATAATGAACGAACCATCTCTATTAAAGTTCGAACCATTAGTCAAAGCCGGCGGTCTATTATTCTTTAACCAGACACTGATTAAGTCAAAACCAAAGAGGTCTGATATCGAAATTTTTCCCATTGAGGCGAACCGAATTGCCGAAGAACTTGGGCAGGGCAGGATTGCCAATATGGTGATGCTTGGTGCAATGATAAAAAAGACCGGCCTGTTAAAATTAGATTCTCTCAAAAGGGCACAGCGGATAAGATTTGCCAAGGCAAGCGAAGGGCAGTTGGCATTGAATGACAGGGCACTCCAGCGCGGTAGCGAATTATTTTAAAGTAATTAGGAATTCCAAAGGCGTGCCCCTGAATTAAATTAGGGTGGAATTACCCCCGGGAAAGAGGCACAACATGAGAAAAGAAACAGATTATGTTTGACGAGTTTCTCCCCTTAGTAAAAAGGCCTATCCGGTATACCGGTGGTGAATACAACATTGTAGTGAAGGACAGGCCAATGGTTAATGTCGGCATTGCCTTTCCCGATGTCTATGAAATTGGAATGTCAAATCTGGGAATTAAGATTATTTACCATCTATTCAACCGAAACCCCCTGATTCAGTGTGAACGAATCTTTGCCCCCTGGCCTGACTTCGGTGATAAACTCATCTGTGGTAATATTCCCCTTTACGGACTTGAGACAAAAAGGCCGATAAAGGACTTTGATCTAATTGGCCTTTCCCTCCAGTCGGAGTTGAATTACACTAATATCTTTTATCTATTAGACTGTGCCCAGATTCCAATCAAGGCCGAGGCGAGGAGTAATCATCATCCCATAATCATTGCGGGCGGGCCCTGCACATTAAACCCGAATCCCTTAGCACCAATATTTGATGCATTTGTAATCGGTGATGGAGAAGACATAATCCCCGAGATAGCAAGGATTCTAATTAACATTCCGAAGGATAAGAAAGAAGAGAGGATAAGAGAGATTGCCCAATTGCCCGGGGTCTGGGCCCCCAGAATTCACCATAATAATACGGTAATCAAAAAGAATACCGTCAGTGCATTGACTGAGGATACCATACCCCTACCTCCGATTGTGCCGATATGTGACATAACCCACGACCGATTTGCGATTGAGGTAATGAGGGGTTGTATGTGGGGATGTCGTTTCTGCCAGGCCGGTTATACCAATAGACCCTTGAGAATCAGGCCCGAACCAACAATCCTCAAGGCAGTTGAAAGGGGAATCCGCGAAACCGGCTGGGAAGAGGTCTCCCTCCTTGCCTTTTCAATCCTTGACTATCCAAACCTTTTGAATCTCATAAGGAGGTTGAATGAGATCACCGGAAAGAAAGGGATCAATGTTTCCCTGCCAGCAATGAGGGGTGAGATGTTCACTGCCCAACTTGCCTTCTTACTTAAGGAGATAAAGAAGGCTGGAATCACCTTTGCCCCGGAGACCGGTTCCGAGGACTTAAGGAAGAGGATAAACAAACAATTTTCTAATGAAGATTTGATCTCTTCTATTAACACCGCCTATGCCCAGGGGTGGAAGCAACTCAAACTATACTTTATGGTCGGACTGCCATTTGAAAAGGATGAGGATGTAAAGGAGATTTATCGGTTGGTAAAGGAGATATTGAAGGCCTGTCCAAAGGGGAATGTCAAACTGGCAATATCTTCTTTTATCCCCAAGCCCCATACCCCATTTGAATCTGTAGAATTCTTACCCCTTGCTCTTCTGAAACACCGAATCAATATCCTTAAGGGGTTAAAGAGGGGGCGGGTGGTGTTAAATTATCAAAGTCCGGAGGTCTCTTTTATTGAATGTCTCCTTTCCCGCGGTGATGAGGGGTTATTTGCGGTCCTTTCCGAGGTATATAAACAGGGGGGCAGATTTGAACAGTGGGAAGAGAATTTCAAATTTTCCCTCTGGGAGAGGGCGTTTGAGAAGACCGGCCTAGACCCACAGGAATACTTCAAAAAGAAAGGGCGTTATCCCTGGGACTTCATTGACATCGGCGTAAAAAAGGAATTTTTACAAGAAGAATACCGTCGGGCTGAAAATGGTCTTACCACAGAAAATTGTTATTATGGTAAGTGCACAAACTGCGGTGCCTGCCCGAATGGAGGTATAAGATTTAAAGAGTCCGAAGAGAAATACCTAGGACAGAAAAGAATCATTGAAAGAAACAGAGGCCACAGAGCAATTGTTTACCGGGTAAAATATTCCATTGGCGAACCATATCGCTATGCCTCACACCTTGATGTGACAAGGACGATCTATCGCGCATTAAGGAGGACAGACCTCCCTATTCAATTCACGGCCGGATTCAGCCCGCTACCCCGGGTCTCTTTTGGACCACCCAAGAGCGTGGGGCAGATTTCAAAAGGCGACTACTTTGACTTTTATCTCGTCTCTGAATATTTTGGAAATATCCCACGGGAATTGAATGCCCGATTCCCAACCGGAGTCAGAATCCTTGAGGTCCGGGCAATGCCGGAGAATATTCCCTCCCTTTCCAGTTCCATAAATCTCATCTATTATGAGGTAAGGATACCTGAAACAAAACTCCGTAAACCATTGGTCTTCTTACCGGAAAGGCCGGTCTATATCCTATCAAAGTCAGAGATGAGGAATATATGTGAGACAGTTGAATCAATTAGTTATAAAGATAACACCCTAATCTGCGGACTCTATTACGGGGGAAGGCATATAAACATCTATGAGCTCTGCGCCTATCTTACTGAATTACCCCTGCCGGAGGCGCGCCTGTTTAAGGTAACGCGGACACTTATGTTCATAAAGAAGAATGGATTATTATACTCACCAATGGAGGTAAAGTGATAAGAAAGGATATCTTTGTGAATGTATCTCCGGCCGAGACAAGGATTGCGGTCTTAGAAAATGATTTGCTCGTTGAATATCATGTGGAAAGGCCTGACCAGGAGAGTCTCGTGGGAAATATCTATAAGGCAAAGGTCTTAAACCTAATGACTGGATTGAAGGCCGCATTCGTTGATTTGGGCCTTGACAAGAATGGTTTTTTACCACTGGATGAAATTCCCTTCAAGGAGTTCAGTGAAATCTTCGAAAGCGAAGATGTGGAACTTGATGAGGAATATCGCGCAAAAGAGTTAAAATTGAAGGAGAATCAGGAAATTATTGTCCAGGTGGCGAAGGATTCTTACGGTGTAAAAGGTCCAAGGGTAACTTCTTATATCTCACTGCCGGGGCGGTATGTGGTCCTCCTGGTTAACGCCAGAAATGTCGGTGTCTCAAGGAAGATTCATGACCGACGTCAGCGCGATCGCCTGCTAAAACTGGGCAGGCAGTTAAGGCCCATCGGTATGGGTTTGATCATTCGCACTGCCGCTGCCCTTGCCAGCGCAGAGGAGATTCAGAATGAAATTGCCCATTTGAAGTTCCAGTGGGAAAAGACCCTCAGTGCTGCCAATAAACCAGCCCCATATCTAATCCAGGCCGAACCTGATACCCTCATAAAGGCTGTGCGCGACCTGTTCAATCAGGAAGTCCGTAATCTCTATATTGATGATGAATCAAGATATAGAGAAATTCTTGAATATCTTGCTCGGGTCTCACCCCGGCTCCGTTCCCGGGTAAAATTATATACCGATGCCGAGCCGATGTTTCTTAAATACCGGATTGAAGAGCAGTGCCGAACAATATTTGAGCGAAAAATCTGGCTTCCCAGCGGGGGATATATTGTCCTTGACCAGACTGAGGCATTTTTAGCGATTGATGTAAATACCGGTAAGTCCTCCCGGGAAAAACAGGCGGAAAAACTTGCTCTGAGCACAAATCTTGAGGCATTGAAGGAGATTGCCCGGCAACTCCGTTTAAGGGACATTGGTGGACTTGTGGTCGTTGACCTGATTGACCAGGAGAAGAAGGAAAATCTTGAGAGGTTGATTAGAGAATTCCGGACTATGATTCGTAATGACCGTGCCCATTACCGGATTGGTGGAATTAGTGAATTTGGTCTCTTCCAGTTCACCCGCGAGCGCTCGCGCACAAGTTTGACTCACGCCTTGAGCGAAACCTGTCCAGTCTGTAAAGGTAGAGGGAGAATTGTGGCAAAGATGAATGTAATAAGTGACATTGTTAGATGGTTTGCTAACAATGCCCGCTCCGTGAAGAATAAAGTTGTTGAATTGTGGGTTTCACCACGCATTGCCGATTTCTTAACACTCCAGCAGAACGAAATCTTAGAAAAGATTTCCCGGGACTATAACCTTATATTGAAATTGAAGACCGATTACTCAATGGCTGAAGAAGACTTTAAGGTAATGGCCGTTTAAAGAGGATGTCCAATGAAGAAAAACAGTAAGAATGGTTTTGAACAGAGATTGACCGAAGAGAAGATCGAAAGATTAAAGAATCTGGCGCGTCTGTGTCGGGGTGATATCTTAAAGATGACAACCCTGGCCGGTTCTGGGCACCCGGGTGGTTCAATGTCTTCGGTTGAGATATATCTGACCCTTTTTTCATTTGCCAATATTAGTCCTAAAAACTACAATGATTCAAATCGGGATAGAATAATTATAAGCCATGGCCATACCTCACCCGGTGTTTATGCGACACTCGCCCGGCTTGGTTTCTTTCCGATCAAAGAGGTCATTTTAGGATTCAGAAATATAAGGAGTCCATTTGAGGGGCATATTGAAAGGCGGGTTCCGGGGATTGAGTGGTCAACCGGTAATCTCGGACAGGGTTTGAGTGCCGGCTGTGGCTTTGCCCTTGCGGCAAGACTAAAAAAAATTGACTACCACACATTTGTGGTGATGAGTGATGCAGAACAGGCAAAGGGGCAGGTTGGTGAGGCACGGAGATTTGCGCGGAAATATAATCTAAATAACCTCACGGTGCTGATTGACTACAACCACTTTCAGATTTCTGGTCGAACTGAAGTAATTATGCCGGTAAATATAGAAGAGAACTATCTTGCCGATGGCTGGAAGGCAATAGAAGTTGATGGGCATAATTTTAGGGAGATTTTTGATGCCACAAGGACTGCTATCAGCGACAAAAAGCACCCTTATGTGATAATCTGCCACACAATCATTGGCAAGGGTGTATCATTTATGGAGAATCAAGCGAAGTATCACGGTCAGGCATTGACAGAAGGGGAACTTGCCTGGGCATTGATGGAACTGGGAATTGAAAATGACATTGAGGAGTTGAAGGTAAAGAGAAGGAAGGGGATGAAATTCAAAAGATTTGAAAAAAGGGAAATTCCCCTGCCCTCCCTTGATGTGGGAAGGCCAAAGGTATATAAAGAGACCGCCGACCCAAGGGTAGTATTCGGCAATGTCCTGGAGGAGGTTGCCCGAAAAAATCCCAAAAATACAATTGCCGTCTTTGATTGTGACCTTGCCGAATCGGTCAGAACCCATAAATTTGCCGTGGTCCGGCCAGAAAATTTCTTTGAGGCCGGAGTGAGTGAGCACACTACCGCAACGATTGCCGGTGCATTATCAATAAATGGGATTATAACGGTCTGGGGAGATTTTGGTGTCTTTGGTATTGATGAGGTCTATAACCAGTTAAGATTGAATGATATCAATAATACGAATTTAAAGATCTTCGCCACTCATCTTGGCTACAATGTTGGCCCTGATGGCAAGACCCATCACTGTATTGACTATCTTGGGGTCTTGAGAAATCTATTTGGCTTCAGGGTGGTTCTCCCCGCAGATCCCAATCATACCGACCACATTGTTCGCTATTGTCTTAATCAGTCGGGCAACTGGGTCATCGGGGTGGGCAGGACAAAACTTCCCGTAATCAAGACTCAAGAAGGTGCGGTCTTCTTTGACGAAGATTATAAATTTGAGTATGGCAAGATAGACATCCTGCGCACCGGCGATGATTGTGCTATAATTACTATGGGAGTTATGGCACATCGGGCAATAGAGGCCTGGGAGATACTAAATAGAGAAAGGATTACGGCTAGGGTTTATAACATCTCCGCGCCATTTTTAATTGACAGAAAAGTTATTCTTGATGCCGCAAAGACCGGTCTTATCGTAACCTACGAAGACCACATCGTCCATTCCGGTCTGGGTAGTATCATTGCCCAGATTATTGCGGAAGAAAATATAAAGACAAAGTTTATAAAAGTTGGCATCAAAGAATACGGTGGGTCTGATGTCCCGGAGACATTGTATAAGCACTACCATCTTGATTCAAATAGTCTAATTTCAATTATAAGAAGGTCTTTAAGAAAGTAGTAGTCAACAATTATGACGCGGTGTCAAAAATGTTGAAAGAAATTTTTGCATAAAATTACAAAGATGTTGGTTACCTTGACTGCAATTATGCTCTTTGGTGACTCCCTGACCATAGTCGCAGTTGGTGATATAATGATGGGAACGACATATCCGGAAAAGAGACTCCCGCCCGATGATGGAAGAGAGATATTCAAAGATGTAGCACAGATATTATCATCGGCAGATTTGACCCTGGGGAATCTTGAAGGACCACTGACTGAAATCGGAATGTGCACAAAGAAGATAGAAAAGGGCAGGTGCTATGCATTCAAGACCCCACCCCATTATGCCCAATATCTCTTTAATGCGGGATTTGATTTTATGAATTTAAAGAATAACCATACTAATGACTTTGGTCCGGAAGGAATTTCTTCAACGATTGGGGCATTAGAAAAATATGGAATTAAATATGGCACCGATAATAAAAACGGTGAGTTTACAATTCGTAATATGAAAATTTGTATCATTTGCTTTTCTACAAGCAACTGGGGGAATTCAATCTGCAACATCAAAGATGCACAAAAAAAGGTGGCCGAACTTAGCCGGAGATACGACATCATCATCGTCTCTTTTCATGGTGGTGGCGAAGGAACCAAATATCTCCACACTCGTGATACATTTGAATATTTCATGGGTTGGCCCCGAGGAAATGTTGTTCAATTTGCCCATGCGGTAATAGACAGTGGTGCGGATTTGGTCTGGGGGCATGGACCCCATGTGCCGAGGGGGATTGAGGTTTATAAAGATAGACTCATCGCCTATAGTTTGGGTAATTTCTTTACCTGGGGATTTAATCTTGATGACGAAAGGGGATATGCACCAATCTTGAAGGTTACCCTTGGTTCAAATGGTGCCTTCAAGCAGGGCGAGATTATCTCGGCGATTCAGAAGACCTTCTCTTTCCCCAAGATTGATTCACTCCACCGTGCCGCAAAACTCATAAGAAGACTCGCCAATGAAGACTTTCCATCTTCGGCACCAGAAATCACTGAGAGGGGTGAGATATACCCTCGCTGATGTTGTGTATCCGCCTTTTTTATTCATAATCATTGCCATCCTGGCTATTGCCAGCTGTAAGGGAGGCAAAGAGAGGGCTATTTACCCTGAAGCCAGGAGGGATTACTTATTACCACAAAGGGACTCATTGCCAATGTTCCGGGGCAACCCGTGCCACACATTTTATGGCTCAGGCAAGGTACCCAGGAGGGTTAAGCTGTTATGGAAATTTAAGACCGGCTATATTTTTGAAGGTGAAAATGAGAAGAGGGGGGTTGACCCAAAAATGGTCTGGCAGGGGATTGCCTGGAGTGGACAGCCCGCAATCATCGGTGATACAATTATCATTGGTGCCTGTGATGGTTATCTCTATTGCCTGGATAAAAATACTGGCAGATTAATCTGGAAATACAAATGTAACCATTCTATAAAATCTTCACCAACAATCTATAAAAACAGGGTATATTTTGGTTCGCGGGATAACCATCTCCACTGTGTTTCTCTAAAAGATGGAAAACTGGTCTGGAAGAAGAAAATTGGCAATGATATGGACTCTTCGCCCTGTATAATAAATGACACAATCTATGTTGGTGGTGAAGACCATTATATCTATTGCTTTACTGCGGATAGCGGTAAGATTGTCTGGAAGACAAAGGTTTCGGGTTCGGTAGAATCTTCGGTGGCGATAATTGATACATTTTTATATGTGGGCTCGGCGGGGGGATATTTGTATTGTCTAGCAAAAAAGAACGGCAATCTCTTGTGGAAATTTAAGACTGGTTCTGATACCGATGTATCACCGGTCATAATTGGCGATCTCATTTATATTGGTAGTGAAGGCGGGATGATGTTCTGCTTAAACAGGCTGACCCAAAAGGTCATCTGGAGATATAGAACAGGGGGAAGGGTGATTTCAACCCCGGCAATTGTTGATAACCGCATCTATTTTGGCGCCGGTGATGGCAGGATTCACTGTTTGACGGCAGATTCCGGGAAGGTCATCTGGAAGTTCAAGACTGACGGTGGGATATGGAGTTCGCCGTGTGTCAGTGATTCAATGGTTGTGGTTGGTTCAAGGAGTGGTAAGATATACTGCCTGACAATTGATGGTGACTTTGTCTGGCAGTTTCCAACTGGTGGTGTAATAAATGCAACACCGGCCGTTTTAAATGGAAGAATCTATTGTGGCTCCCATGATGGCTACTTCTATTGCCTTACTGGTGACACTATGACATCAGTCCAATAATACAAGATATTCAGGGGGAGACCCCCTGAAAACCCCCGCTATACAGCAAAACTATTCTTGGCGCAGAAGCCTTCTTCACATCGCCTTTCCTGAATATCTTGTCCCTTTTCTTTATTATAATGAAAAATTTCATCATCAGGGGCTAAAGCCCCTGAAACCCCAACCCTCACCCTCCCCTCTCCCTTGAAAAGGGAGAGGATAAGCTTGAGGTTCCATTGGAATTATTGAAATTCCTATTACCTGAACATCATCAGGGGCTAAAGCCCCTGAAACCCCAATCTTCACCATCCCTTCTCCTTAGCGGTTCCGAAATCGCTCCGGCCGGAGGGGCCTCCCAGCCCGATTTGTAATCGCGGTTAGGAAACCGCTCCCACCGGGAATAACAACTGCTTGGATGGACATCCGGGCGATTCTCCCCCTTTACAAAAGGGGGAGATAAAGGTTGACTTCTTATCCGTTTTAATCTCCATTTTGTTAATCGTTTGAGTCTCTGGGTAATAGGAATCCTGATTTTCATCGGAACTCACCCTGAATCCATTCCAGGGAGATGCTTTTCAAATTCCTATTGCCTGAGCCTACCTCTAATCGCCTTACCTTAAAATACCTGTGCCGAAAATCGGTAGACTTCAGTATCCTTCATCTTATAGGCATCCCTGGGTAGCCCTGCCTTCTCACAGGTATGTTCTAAGAATTCTATAACATCCCAGCCATATTCAGTTGCCACCTGTGGTAGGAGTAGACCACTGTAATATCCCCTTCTTACAACCAAGCCATCACGACCAATTACAATCTCCTTTATATCCTTTACCCGTTCCAATGGCGTGAGGACTGAAATCTCTATCTCCAGTTCCGGCAGTTCCTTTTCACTAACCGGATTGAAGCGCGGGTCCTCAAGTGCTGCTGCCCTTGCCATCTCCCGACAGGCAAGGTAAAGGGGCCTATCGGCAGAGATATGTCCGATACATCCCCTTAAATTTCCATGTTTATTGATGGTAACAAAGACGCCATAGGGCTCTTTTAACCTTTCCGGCAGGTCTTTAAACTCCGGCGGACTCTTTCCCTTTACTACTGCCTCAATCGTCTTTGTTGCAATCTCCTTCAACTTCTTCTTTTCTTCCTCACTAAACCCCAAATCTACTCCGACTCTCTTCTCTTCTGCCTTCACCAGTGCAGCTGCGAGATAACCAACCACCTGGGAATAATCCCCGGTAATGTTGCCACTTGTGGCATACATCAAAATCTTGCCCTTATTTGCACCCAACCTTTGTGCCACCAGCATTGCAACGATAATCGGACCCCCGCCACAGGCCTCACAACTATCAGTGCTGAGCCTTCTATACAAAATCTCAGGGTCAAATTTAGCTACCGCCTCAATGACTAAATTATCCAGTTCCTCAGCAGTCTTTTGGGGGTGGTAATGGGAAAGGTCCGAACTTGCTACAATCAAAACCTTTCTTCCTTTTACTGCCTTTACGATTGCCTCGGCAAGGGCCTGGCAGGTCTGGTAATCCTGTGCGCCCATTACAATCTCTACACCCTTGAATCTTCCAAGGACAATCTGCAAAAATGGAATCTGAATTTCAACTGAATGCTCCTCGGAATGGGCAGGAGGCTCGTATCTCAAAAACTTCGGGTTTTCTTTTATTATCCTCTCGGCAAGATCCAAATCATATTCAACCAGACCCAGCGGAGTCTTCCTCCCTTTCAATTTATCAATTGATGCACCAGCAAACCCATAATGGTGGCTCGGACCGATGATTATTACATCCTCATATTCCCTGCCGGCTATTAACTTATAGGCAAATGCAGCCACCGGTCCAGAATACATATAACCGGCATGGGGGGAAATCAACCCATAAACCTCACCAAAGGTCTTAGTCCTTGCATTATTAAGATGGGTCTGTATTACACTCTTCAACTCCTTCTCTCTACCGGGATACCAGCTACCCGCATGGATTGACTCCCGATATTCCCCAGCACTACAATTCTGTGCCATAATTAACACTCCTGTAAAGATTGTTATAAATCTATTAGTGAGACCGTAGAATCCTTTGGAATTACTTGCTTCAGGACTCAACAACTTACCCACCTCGCTTCTGATTTCTCCCATTGGCGATGACCAGAAATCTTGAAACAGATGCTACAATTAGTGCCTTAACCAAATCCAGGGGGACGAATGGCAAGACTCCCATCAGCAGTGCCTGTCTCAGATTGAGCTTCATAAAGAGGGCAAGATGCAATGTGCCAGTAAAATAGATGATTGAAATCGCACCAAGCATAATCAATATCTGAATGAGAATCCTTTGGCTTTTGAATCCCATAATTCCGACAAATAACGCAGCCGGGATGAAGCCGACTATATACCCGGTTGTTGGACCAATCGGTAGTCCCGGCTTAAAACCGCTAAACCAGGGAAGTCCAGCAATCCCTAATAGAAGATACCAGAGCATTGCAAGACCGCCATAAAGACCGCCAAGGACGATTCCACTTAAAAGGACAATAAAGACCTGGACAGTCACAGGGACGGGAGTAAAGGGAAGGGGTATTCTAATCTGAGCCGATATACCGGTGAGCCCCGCCATAGTTAGGGAAAGGAATACCCTCTCTAACCAGGATAACCTTTCCAGCCATCTATAATAGTTTGCTATCGTTATCGCCATCGTCATCTTTTCCTCCATATCATATTTTAATCAAATTATTCCCAAAGTCAACTATCGCATTGACCGGGAAAGATTGCTAAAAGACTACCATACTTTATGTTGATTAGGCATCATAACCTCCTTTTGCGGGATTATACCTGCAAAATTTTTACCACATCTTTACCTGGAATTTCAAGGGATAGATACCACTTGCCCAGATGTTATCTTTTCTTACACAAAAATTGTGCAAAAGACGAAGAGAATTTATCTGTTTTTCTAAAGAAGATATCCTCCCACCCCAATTTTACCACCCAAAGGTCTCCCTTACCTTCTCTTTCGCCGATTCTTCCGCAATTTCCTTCTTTCTTTATCTTTACACACCCGACCCGAAACCTGTATTGAAACCGGAAACTTTACAAATAAAAAATTTTGAATATAATAGACTATTATGAATTTTAAGCCTGTTTCCAAAGAACTTGACTTTCCGAGATTAGAACATAAGGTCTTAAAGTTCTGGGAAGAGAATGATGTCCTCTCTCTATATTTGAAGAAAAATAAGGGCAAGAAGCGATGGTCCTTTCAGGATGGTCCGATAACTGCCAATAATCCAATGGGAGTCCACCATGCCTGGGGAAGGACCTATAAGGATATCTTCCAGCGCTACCGAACAATGAAGGGATTCCAGCAACGCTATCAGAATGGCTTTGACTGTCAGGGGCTCTGGGTTGAGGTGGAGGTTGAGCGGGAATTAGGGTTCACCTCAAAAAGGGATATTGAGAAGTATGGTATTGATAGATTTGTGGAGAAGTGCAAGGAGCGTGTCCATAAGTATTCCATAATCCAGACTGAGCAATCAATCCGACTTGGAATGTGGATGGACTGGGGAGAATGGAAGACCGCACTTGACGATAAAGATTGGTTAAAAAAGAGCCATTCCTATTATACAATGAGTGATGTTAATAACTATACAATCTGGTATTTTCTGAAGAGGTGTTATGAGCGGGGATTTATATATAAAGGAACCGATGTAATGCCCTGGTGTGCAAGGTGTGGAACGGCAATAAGCGATATGGAGATTGCCACTGAGGGGTATCAAGAATTGACCCATAAGGCAGTATTCGTGCGATTCCCAATTAAAGGCAAAAAAGGGGAGTATCTTCTGGTCTGGACAACAACCCCCTGGACCTTGACCTCAAACACCGCAGTAGCGGTTCATCCGGATTTTGTCTATGCCCGGGTAAAGAGTAAGGGAGCAATCTATTATCTTGCCCGGGCATTATTGAAGGTATTGAGAGGGGGTTACGAAGTCCTTGCGGAGATGCCGGGACAGAGACTTCTCGACCTGATATATGAAGGTCCATTTGATTATCTACCGGTCCAGCAGGGTGTGATTCACCGGGTAATCCCCTGGAAAGAAGTTAGTGAGACTGAAGGTACCGGCCTTGTTCATATTGCTCCGGGCTGTGGCAGAGAGGATTTTGCCCTGGGTAAGGAATTCAAACTCCCGCCAATTGCCCCCCTTGATGAACTCGGATACTACATAGATGGCTTTGCTTGGCTCACCGGGAAGAATGTAGATGAGGTTACCGGGGCAATCATTGAAGACTTAAAGAGAAGGGGAATCTTATATGGGGTTGAAGATTATACCCATCGCTATCCAGTATGCTGGAGGTGCGATAGTGAATTGATATTCAGACTCGTTGATGAATGGTATATCTCAATGGCAACTCTGCGTTATGAGATAGCCGAGGTTGCCAGGATGGTGGAGCGCTGGATACCTGATTATGGACTTGACCGGGAACTGGATTGGCTAAGAAATATGGCTGACTGGTGTATCTCAAAGAAACGGTATTGGGGGCTTGCCCTGCCTATCTGGGAGTGTAGCTGTGGAAATTTTGTAGTAATCGGCTCGCGTGCAGAATTAAAGGAGAGGGCAGTTATGGGATGGGGGGAGTTTGAAGGGCACAGCCCGCATAGACCCTGGGTTGATAAGATAAAGATTAGATGCGAAAGGTGTGGAGAGTTGATGTCCCGAATTCCGGATGTGGGCAACCCCTGGCTTGATGCCGGAATTGTCCCCTATTCGACCTTAAGGCCACCCGAGGATATGCATAATCTTGAGAATGGTTATCCCTATGACAGGTCATACTGGCAGGAGTGGTTCCCCGCAGACTTTATAACTGAATGTTTTCCGGGACAGTTCAGAAACTGGTTCTATGCAATCCTGACGATGAGCACCGTCTTAGAGAAGAGACCGCCATTTAAGGTTCTCTTAGGCCATGCCCTGGTAAGGGATGAACACGGTGAGGAGATGCATAAGAGCAAGGGCAATGCTATCTGGTTTGATGAGGCAGCCGAGAAGATGGGGGCGGATGTGATGCGATGGATGTTTGCAAGGCACAATCCAGTTCAGAATCTCAATTTTGGTTATGGACCGGCCGATGAAATAAAGCGAACACTCCTGACACTCTGGAATGTCTACTCTTTTTTTGTCACATACGCAAATATTGATAATTTTAACCCTTTGGGTAAGGGCATTGCACTGCCGAATCTTACAAAACTTGACCGCTGGATATTATCCCGAACCAACTCTCTTATTAAGAGGTGCGATGAATACTACAACAACTACGATGTTGCTGGTGTTGCAAAAGAAGTTGAATCATATTTTGATGAACTATCAAACTGGTATTTAAGAAGAAATCGCCGAAGATTCTGGAAAGCGGAGAACGACCTGGATAAGGAGACGGCATATGTAGTATTATACCGTTGCCTTTTGAATCTAATAAAAATTCTCTCCCCGATTATGCCCTTCCTGACCGAGGAGATGTATCAAAACTTGGTTAGAAGTGTCGACCCGAACGCTCCTTTAAGCATCCACCTCTGTGATTATCCTTTTGTAGATGAGTCCCTTATTGATACCGAACTTGAAAAAGAGATGGCACAGGTAAAGAGGATTGTCTCAATGGGCAGGGCGGCAAGGAACAGGGTCAATATTAAGGTGCGCCAGCCCCTTACGGAGATAGTTATCTGTCTGCCCAAGGCTGCAATGGCATTGGACCAATCCGCATTAGATATAATTCTTGATGAACTTAATATCAAAAGGGCAGCCATCGTCCAATCCTTAGATGAATTCTATGAGTATAGCCTCAGCCCCAAATTTGACCGTCTTGGTCCAAAATTTGGTTCCCTTTCAAAGGAGGTTGGTGAGTGGGTAAGGAGTCTCACCCCGGATAGGGTTAAGGAATTCCTTAGGGCGGGGAGATTAAAAAATAGATTCGGTGAGAGGGAGGTGGAGGTCACCACTGAGGATGTTGAAGTAAGAAGAAGAGAAGATAGAAACTGGGTGATTGTTGAAGAGGATAACTATGCGATTGGAATCAATACCGAAATCACACCCGCACTTGATGCCGAAGGTCTTGTCCGGGAATTGGTCCATAAGATTCAACTGTTGCGCAAGGAGGCGGATTATAATCTCACAGATCGAATAAGAATATACTACGAGACCGATGAAAGATTGAAAAAGGCGATAATCAAAAATTTAGATTACCTTAAGAACGAAACCCTGGCGCGGGAGGTCCTGGAGGGTAAAGGAGAGGGAGAAATCGCAAAAGAGATAAAGGTCAATGGTATCCCGACCAGCATTATCCTGAAAAGAATTACCCATGATTTATCTTCTTGAATAAACAATCCAGAATTATCAAAAATTTTGAGTATCAAAATAAAAGAACCAGAACATATCATCAGGGCTAAAGCCCCTGAAACCCCAACCCTCACCCTCCCCTCTCCCTTGAAAAGGGAGAGGGGATATAGGTGAGGGTTTCTTTGGAATTATTCAAATTCCTTTTGAGGAAGGTTTTTGCCTTGAGAAGAGATTGGCTGTATAGCG
>CBFGJQ010000457.1:0-7113 GCA_965649095.1 Caldifarciminota bacterium
TGGTATTAGATAATCTTATCGTTAGTTCCTACTGGAAAAGTGTAAACAAGGTCCCTGGACATTACACAAGTGTAGAGCAAAGAGGAAGATACATCAAGGGGATCCCATCCTCTTGAAAACCCCAATCTTCGCCCACTTTCCTCCCCCATCACACTGCCGGGCGGGGAAAGAATAAGCTTGAGGGCTCCATTTTGGATTGACTGCACTTGTGCGGTTATAACACCACCAGTGGTGTCACTCCAATTCTTCTTTAATCTCCCTGTTTTATCCGCATAATTTATATTTAATCTGTCTAAATTATCAGGTAATAGGAATTTTTGAAATTCCTATTACCTCAAGATATAGTATCCACCCTAAAAAGATATTCTGGGTTGAAAATTATTAATAAATGCCTAGCCAAAAAACTGCGGCTTGATTTTAGGTGGTAAAATTCCTCCTCCATTCTTATTTCTCAATACTATTGATTTTTAAAAGAACCTGAATAGAATTATATGGGTTAAATACTTTAATAAATAAGGAGCAAAGATGAAATTATATCTTGATACCGCAAATATTGAAGAGATAAAGGAGATTGCCCAATGGGGCATACTGGATGGTGTGACGACAAATCCATCCCTTTTAGCAAAAGAGAAGGGGAATTATAAAAAGATTTTAAGAGAGATTTGTGATATCGTAAAGGGACCGGTAAGTGGTGAGGTGCTCAGTATGCAGGCGGAGGCGATGATAGAAGAGGCAAGGGATTTGAGTAAGATTAGTGAATATATTGTAATAAAAATCCCCTGCACGGTTGATGGATTGAAGGCAACAAAGGTATTAACAAAAGAGGGGATAAAGGTCAATATGACACTGGTCTTTTCAGCAAATCAGGCAATTCTTGCCGCAAAATCAGGGGCAAGTTATGTGAGTCCATTTGTCGGGCGCCTTGATGATATTGGAAATCCCGGTATAGAGGTAGTGCAGGACATCATCCAGGTATATCGTGCCTATGATTTCCCAACCCAGGTGATATTCGCCTCAGTCCGACACCCTGAACATGTCCGCCAGGCTGCCCTCTTGGGTGTTCATATTGCCACAATTCCCTATAAGGTCTTTATTCAACTGGTAAAACACCCTTTGACCGATACTGGCATTGAGAGATTCCGCAAGGACTGGCAGGTAAGTGAGAAGAGATGAAAAAAAGGGACATCATCTTCTGTCTGCTTGGAATGGGTATTGTCCTAACCTTTTTAGCCCTGTTTAATCCCTTCCGGACAGAAGAGAGGAATTCCGATTATTTACAGAATTTGAGATTGGTAAGCCTCAACGACGAAATTTCAAAACAGAGGATGAATGCAATTGTCCTTGCTGCAAACAAGGTCGGTCCGGCTGTTGTCTCAATCACGGTGATTCAAACGAGAATAATCACCATCTCTCCATTTGATGACGAATTCTTCCGGCGCTTCTTTGGGGATTTCTTCCCTGAACCACGCTATCGCCAGCAGATTAAGAGTCTTGGTTCCGGTGTAATCATCTCACCGGATGGTTTTATTATCACCAATGAACATGTGGTATCAAATGCTACAGAAATAAATGTGACATTGCCGGATGCAAGACAGTTCAGGGCGGAAATAATTGCTGCAGATAGGATACTCGATTTGGCGCTTCTGAAGATTGATGGCCATAATCTACCCTATGTAGAACTGGGCAGTTCCGAAGACCTTTTGATTGGAGAATGGGTTATTGCCCTGGGTAATCCATTTGGATTTATGCTTGAAGACACCCGACCAACGGTCACGGTCGGTGTTATTTCCGCACTCAATCGGGCAATAAAGTCAGCCAGTGAGGATAGAATCTATAGGGATATGATTCAAACTGATGCGGCAATAAATCCTGGTAATTCCGGGGGACCACTTGTGAATATCCTCGGGCAGGTAATTGGCATAAATACCTTTATCCTCACCTCAAGCGGTGGCTCGGAAGGTATTGGCTTTGCCCGACCGATAAATGTCGTAAAGAAATTCATAAGGGAAACAAAAGAATTTGGTAAGCTAAGAACACCCTGGATTGGCATCTGGGTTCAGAATATTACCCCGGAAATCGCCGCGGCAATGGGGGTGGAACAGCGCGGTGTATTGGTGAGCAGTGTTGACTTGAATAGCCCAGCCAAAAGAGCGGGAGTCAAAGAAGGAGACAGAATAGTTGCAGTAAATAATGAGCCAGTAGGTAGCGTTTCAATATGGGAGAGGGTAATTGCCAACCTCTTTGTGGGCGATACAGTGGGAATAAGCCTTTACCGTAATGGTGATTCATTGTTTATTCAATTTGTGATAGAAGAATATAAAGAGCATAGTGCCACCGGTTCAAGATTGGGAATCTATGTTGAAGAGGTAAATCCCTATCTTGCCCAGAAATATGGATTGGGTTATAAAGAAGGAGTGGTTGTTATCGGGGTTGAAAAAGGGAGCATCGGCGAAAAGATTGGCTTTGCACCTGGTGATGTAATATTAAAAATCGGTGGGAAAAGGATAAGAAATAAAGGGGATTTTAAAAGGGCAATTGCTGATTTTAAGAATAAGTATTTTATAATTGACCGGGGAGGATTAATCTTTCAAATCTACCTTCAGTGAGCCCCTTCTTTTTTAATCACCGTCAGAATTGTCTTTAAGAATATCTTCAGGTCAAGTCTTAAAGAGATATTATTTATATATTCAAGGTCGTAAATAAGTTTCTTCTTTACATCCTCAATGGTTTGGTCATAAGAGTACTTTACCTGGGCGAGCCCGGTTATTCCGGGTAGGACTGTGTGGCGCAGACGGTAAAGGGGGATTTTCTCTATAAATTGGGCAACAAAGTGTGGTCTCTCCGGCCTTGGTCCGACAAAACTCATATCTCCAGCGAGAACATTGAACAACTGGGGTAATTCGTCAAGGCGAAACGGCCTCATAATCTTACCCATCCTCGTTATTCTCCAGTCATTTTTCTTTGCCCACACCGGTCCGGTATATTTCTCGGCATCGGCAATCATTGAACGGAATTTGTATAATAAAAATTGTTTACCCCTTAAACCAATTCTCTTCTGTTTATAAAAGATCGGACCGTTAGAGTCAATCTTTATCAACAGGGCAATCAGGAGCATAATTGGAGATAAGACAAGTAAGGAAACCGCCGATAAAAAGATGTCGGTCACTCTCTTTAAGAATCTATCCCAGCCTGAAAGGGGATGGAATATCACCTGCAGTAATGTTGAGTCCGGAACTTTGCTCACAAGAAAATGTTGATAAATCAAGGGATATAATTTCGGGGTGATAAAGATCTTATGGTTCATTTCCGCAAACTGAGAGATTAAATTCAAGACTTCATCCGGTCTTTTACCATCGCTTTCTATCAAAATCCCGTCAATCCTATTCTCTTTAAAGACCTGCTCTGTGAATTGCGGATCTATTTTGCTAAAGTTGATCTCTTTTAGTATGGTAAAACCGGGGTAATCACTTACTGCCTCTCCATTTTTGAAGATTAAAATCTTCTCAAACCGGTTCTTAAAATATTCACCTTCAATCCCCCACCAGACAAATCGCCATAATAGAATTAAACTGAGCATAAGAGAATAGGAGGGGATAAATCCCTGTGCCTTTATGAAATTGATGTTCATAATGTAGGCGCCGGAGATTAAGATGAGTAAACCCAAAACCAGAACCTTGAATAGTCTTGCCATCCCATTCATCAACTGAAAACTGAAGCGGGGCTGATAAAGGTCAAACGATTGGAATAGGAATAACCAGTATAACAAAAGGCAGAAGGCGGCAAATAGCGCCTTAAGATTCGTTATCGGATTGTTAATGAGGGAAGCCTTCCAACTGATAAAGGATATCAGTAGGAGTAAAAAGGCATCGCCACAAATGGTAATCAGGACTTCAAGCCTTCTTGGCATCCAACCTCTTAACGACCGCCTTTACCTCCCCAAAGGTCTCCTATTATATCTGAACTTTAACAATTGTCAAGGATTATTTTATCAAAAATATTTCCACCCGCCGGCTTTTCTCTGCACTCTCTTTTATCAACTTTGTCTTTGAGAATGCCATTGTAGATATTCGTTCTTTTTCAATACCATGCACCTTCACAAGATAGTCCATCGCACTGTTTGCCCTTGCCAGAGAGAGTATCTGATTATAATTTATATTCCCCCGATTATCGGTATGCCCCCTCAGTTCACATTTAACCTTGGGATGGGCTTTTAAAAATTCCGCAATCCTATCCAGTTTTGGCCTTTGGTCCTCTTTAATATTTGCATCGTCAAAATCGAAGTAGATAATCGCCTCTGGCGTCTCTCCGATCTCTTCCGCAACTTCTATTGGTCTTAATAGAATTGTCTCCTTTCGGTCCTCGTTAATTAGCAATTTTGTCTTGAATTGGGCATAATTCAGTTTATTGGCAATAATTTCATATTCTCCAGGAACGAGGACGGCACTAAATAACCCTAAGGAATCCGAGGTCAATATATTATTACCCGGACCGGTAATATTGATTGATACATCGGAAATTGGAGCGTCTGTTTTTAAATCATGCACCACTCCTTCAAACAGAACCTCGGCCCGGGTCAGATTAAAATTGGTAACGAGGGATTGATCTGCCTCAAGGGCCAAAACCCTTGTCTCAGGGGTATAATATGGAGACTCAACCTTCAGGGTATAAATCCCTGCCGGGAGACCAATAATCTTATATACACCATAGTCGGGATTGGACTCCACAACCTCGCCAATTTCCACAACCGTAATCTTTGCCTTAAGTGGCTTATTCGTATTCCTATCCCTCACCTCTCCGGCAATATTGCCCGTAGGTAAAATCTCCCGTTCTCGTAATAACGAGGAGTTTATTGATAAACCGGCATTCGCCCCTACAAGCCACATCTCTTTGGTTAGACCGAAATCTACGGCAATACTCAGACTGATGCGATGCCAGGGATGGAATTTTAATCCCGGTGAAAGGCGCCAGTTCCAGTCCCGCTGGTGATTTCTGGTCAATTCCATAAAATGGGTGAAGAACTTTGATGGTAATTCCCAGGCAAGGCCGAAGGTTATCGGAAAGTGCTCTCCTAAGTCGCGCCTACCCAATGGAATACCTAAATTGAGATGGTTTCTTAAAGGTAGCATTGCCCAGATGTCAGCAAAGTCAAAGGTCATAAGGAATTTGGGATAGAATATCAATCTGTCATTAGAATAAATCTGCCGGCCGGTGGGTAAGGTAAAGGATGCATCGCCCCCAAGATAGGAACTTCTTATCTTTTTCAGAATTAGTTTTAAACCCAAATCAGTATCCCCCAAGTCTCCCGTAAAATCTGATGCCTTAAGGGGTAATGTGGCATTTCCATAACCCTGGACCCGCCAGAGGGTATATACCTCAAGATAATTTGCGGGAACATATCCGATACCGACTCGGCCCTCGCCAAAATCTACCGTTGAATCTCCATAATCATATCGATAACCCTCACCGTCTATATTTAAAATCAAGATTGAGCGGGCACCCAAGAGCCAATCAAGGTCCGCGCTCTTTACACGGTAGATTCCTTTACCCCCATATGTTGAGGGGAAGGAAATTATTAATAGTAAAAATAGCATCTTAGCCTCCTTTTAAGTCAATAATTTTTTTATTAGAACCTCAGCAACCTTCTTTCCGGAAAGAAGCATACCGCCAAAGATGGGGCCCATCCTTGGTCCCCCAAATACCGCATTGGCGGCCATACCGCAGACATATAGATTCTTGTAAACCTCTCGGGTATTCTTTAAGGTTGCCCTTTCCGCAACCTCTGCCCACATTGACTTCTCCCCTTCAATCCTGCCTGAAGGGGTAAATAACCTGCCCCCACTTTTTCTCTCTACAATTTTTGTAATCTCACAGGGATGACCTGTGGCATCCACAACAGAGCGGGATTTGATTGGAATAGGGTCAATGTGCAAGTTTGCCATCCGGGTGCTTGTCCAGTTGATAACAACCCCACAGACTGCACCCTTTTTTATGATTACATCCTCAATTGTAAAGAGGTTAAAGATTTTTAGTCCGGCCTTTATTGCCCGGTCAACAAGGCAGGCGGTAGTCTCAAGGGAGTCGGCAATATAATAATCTGGCTTATACCTTTCATACCGCACCCCAAACTCTTCCAGGATTTTAAGCCCTTCTTTCTGCACTACAATTCGGTTAAACATAATCCCACCCCCAGGCATACCACCACCCAATTTCAGCGCGCTCTCAAAGAGGACGGTCTTTATCCCAGCCTTAGCCAGATAGTATCCCGCGCATAATCCTGAAGGGCCACCACCGCCGATCACCACATCCGATTCTACTGCATCAATGAGACTCTTGAGATATGACTCAATGATTGCCTTTGAAATTACTGTCTCTTCAAGCATCCTTAAAAGACTCCAAACCTGGCGCCGAACGAAAAACGGAATACCGCCTCAGTATTGCCGGCATCATAGATGAGAATGCCCGGTTCAACAAAGACTCTGGCCTTGGGATTTACCGGATAATTCAATCCCATACCGAATCTGAAAGATAGGAATGTTTCGGTTCCATGCGGCCCTGGGGTATCAGAGACTTCAAATCCCAGCCCACAATGGATATAAGGTTCAAAGTCGGGCAGGGGAATGTAGAATAGACCATCAAGAGACATACCACTCAATTCCCAGCCACCAGAGTTGAGATAAAAGTGCGTTGTATTGCCAAAGATAATTTCAGTAATATTCAATCTTACACCAACGGAGCGCATCGGGTTTATAAGACATTCAGCACCAATACCAAAATAGGCATCTTTACCAATGTAAAAACTCCCCTTTGGCCCAATTTCAAATATTGATTTCCTCTGCCCCCTTACCACCTTCCCCTCAACTGCAAAGATAAGGGAAGATACGGCAAGTATATTTATCAATCTTTTCATTTTCTCTCCTCGGGATAATTCTACACAGATTCAAAAAGATTTCAAGAGTCAATTTAAATCAAAGGGAATCTTACCGGGTAGCGAAAGGGTGAAAAGTATACATTTTCCAACCCGCCTGGATGGTGTTAACGTAATCGTTTAGTTTTTCCTAAATTGTAGTTGCCTGATTCATCAGGCTCTTTTATTACCTTTATAAATGTAACAGT
>CBFGJQ010000458.1:0-7113 GCA_965649095.1 Caldifarciminota bacterium
CGAAAGTCAGGGTCGGACGCTACATTTTTATTCCGTTTTTTGGGAAAACTTACCTTTTACGAGAGGGGAGGGTGAGGGTTGGGGTTTCAGGGGCTTTAGCCCCTGATGATATGTTCTTTCATTGGACTGACGCTAATAACTAAGTGCCAGATTGCAAAACAGCCTCTTTCCTTTTGCCAAATTTCTCGTTCCACTGCCGTTGGACGCTACAGATGTTTTTTTTTAACCTTTTAGGCAATGAGAACAACGTTTTTGGGAAAACTTACCACTTACCACGATCTTTACTCTACATTCACCGCTCGGAAGGTGCAAAATTCAGGTTTGAGGTAATTTTAATTCTTTACCCCACTCATTATAAGATACAATCTCTTTTAATTCTTTTCTTGACCTTGGTTTTATTCCCCCAATCCCTTCAGACGTTGAAGGGTTTTTTGGATAACCAAATACCACAAGTATTGCAATGCGCCATCGCACAGGGATTTTTAATAGCGCCTTCAGGTGTTTCTCATTGAACCAGCCGACAAAACAACTGCCAATTCCCAGTTCAGTCGCCTCAAGGACCATATGGGTCATTGCAATGGATATATCAATCAGATGATTTTCGTGCCCATAGAGTTGTGCCGCAAAATGGGTAATCGCCTTTGTATAACAACCAATAATGACAAGCGGTGCATTCTTAATCCAGGAAATGATACTCTTTGTTCCAATCACTACCTCTTCTGGAATTTTTTTAATTAAATTTTCATCATCTACAACAACAAAATGCCACGCCTGACGATTACTTGACGAGGGGGCGAGTCTCCCTGCCTCAAGAATCTTTAACAATTTATCCGGTTCGATCTTTTGGGGAGAAAATTCTCTAACACTTCTGCGCCATCTGATTGCTTCAAGGACGTCCATAAAGATGGTTAACTGGTTAGCAGACTTGGATGCTGGTCAGAGAGACCGTATTATGGTTTTATCCTTTCCATTATCTCCTTTTTTAGCAGTTTAGAAGGTTTGAAGAATGGCACATATCTATCCGGAAGTTTGAACTCCTTTCCGGTTTTAGGAGATTTGGATGTCCGGCCAGGCCTTTTTCTCAATTCAAATGTTCCAAATCTCCTTAGTTCAACCCTTTTTTCCTTTACTAATATTTCAATAATCAAATCAAGAAAGCCATCAATCAGTTTTTCTATATCAACCTTTGGATAGATTGAACCAAATTTCTCCGCCATCGCATCAATCAAGAACTCTCTTCTCATAATGCCTCCTGTATTTGTTTTAGTTTATTTAAGACTTACACCCTGCACAGGTCGTTCGCGAACAGGTTGTGCAGGAAGAACTACTAATGGAATTTGATTTATCCGAACCTTTACTTGAAAATCCAAAGACCGAAAATAATCTTTCCAGTTTTTTACTACTACATTTTGGACATTTTATTGACGATAATTCCCCCTCTTTTAAAACCAATTCTTCAAACCTGTGTTTACATTCTTTACAACAGAATTCAATTATTGGCATTGGGCAAGTATTAAAGGGAGTGACTTTAACTCCCTTCGGATGGGGTCTAAGGTTAATCCCAGTGATTCAAGGGTGGAGATGCCCGATAGCGTGCTATCGCCTTCTTCCCCGAATATAACATCTGCTCCACCAATCCGGTTGCCATATTTGAAAAGGGCAATTCCCCTTTTTCTTATAATAGTTTCGCCATTTATTAACTTAAATTCTTCCTCTGTTATAGGCTTTATTCCAAGTTGTTCAAGAATTGTTGCCGGAACGACCGAATATATTGCCCCGGAATCAATTAGAAATTCAACCGGAACCGTGTTCTCAGGACTTCCCGGATTGCCGACTTCTATTTTAAGAGATGTCAATCCCATAGGATAGTTATATTCCAGTCTGTATCTTTCTCCTCTTCGTCCTGCGCCTCTCGGTCCAACTCCGGCGGTCATCTTTGCCTAATTTACCTTCTTCAATCAACTTCCGGAATTCTGTCTCAGTAAGCAGCCTTCGCCTTTCCCCTTTTCTCCGTTCCCCCTTTTTTCTCCTTTCCATTATTCCCCCTTTAATAAAGGGGACTTTTTCATCCCCATGAAGACCCGTTTCAAACCGGGATAATCCTCCAAGACTCTCCCACCATCCGGGATTGACTGCACCTGTGCGGTTATGAGACCGCCAGTGGTGTCACTCCAATCGCTTTGGAGTCTTTACTCTTATTTCACCGCACAATTTATTTATGCGGTCTGAATTATCAGGTAATAGCGGGGGCTGGATTCGAACCAGCGACCTTTGGGTTATGAGCCCAACGAGCTACCGCTGCTCTACCCCGCGAACATAACTATTATACTCAAAAAAAGAATCTTGTCAATTACCACTTGATTATCATTTTTAATTGGGTATAATATCAATAAAAGGAGAAAAAGATGAATGAACAGAAAGGGCAACCAATAAATGTGGAAATCGCTCCCGAGCATTCAGAGGGTGTCTATTCAAACTTTGTTCTGATTGCCCATTCACCTTCGGAGTTTATCCTTGATTTTGCCCGTATGCTTCCGGGATTACAAAAGGCAAAGGTCTTTTCACGAATTATTATGACACCGCAGAATGCCTATCTTTTAAAAGATGCACTGGAAGAAAACCTGAAAAAGTATGAAGAGAGATTTGGCAAGATTAAAATCTTTGGTCGTGAAGAGAAAGAGATCGGATTTAAATAGGATTGTTGAGTTCTTTTCAATGATTAATACACCCTGTTATCTTGTTGGTGGCACTGTAAGGGATGCCCTCTTAAACCGCAAGGGTCCGGACATTGATATTATGGTAGTAGGGGATGCGATACCAATTGCCCAGAGATTATCGGAAAAATTTAAGGGGAGATTGAAGGTCTATAAAGAATTTAAGACTGCCTCAGTGGAGATTGGTGAGAAGAGGATTGACCTTGCCAGTGCCCGCAAAGAGTTCTATCCTGCACCAGCCCAACTGCCGGTTGTAAAACCCGGGACACTTTTTGAAGATTTAAAGCGCCGCGATTTTTCAATAAATGCCATTGCCTTAGGAATATCAAAGGATAACTTTGGCGAGGTCGTCGACCCATTCAATGGTATACGAGATATAAGAAGAAGGCACATCTGTATATTACACAAAGATAGTTTTATTGATGACCCCACTCGTATCTTTCGGGCATTACGGTATAAGAACAGGTTGGGTTTCAGACTGGAAAAAAATACAGAAGCCCTGATGAAGGAGGCAATAGAGCAGGGAATGATTCAGAGACTTTCGGGGATGAGAATTTTAAATGAACTGAAACTAATCTTTTCTGAAACCTCATATTATAAAACGGTTAAAGACCTAATTAAATACAAAATTTATCAAGTAAAACCAGGCGATATCAAGTTCCTCCCAAGGGCAGGAGCACTTAAATATCTTTTCTTTCTTGCGCTTATTGATTGGCTTGGGTCTTTTTTAAGCAAATACGAAAAAGGGATAGTCAATGACATAAAAGAATTGAAGACAAAAGTTTCTCAACTCAAAAAGGCAAAGAAGAAAAGTGAGGTTTATTACCTCCTCTCCTCTTTGCGCGATGAGGTAATTGGAATTATTCCTTCCCTATATCCAGAATTGAAAGAGGTGATACAGGTTTATAAATCTCTTAAAAAAGTAAAGCCTTTAATTAGAGGGGACGATTTGCAGGAACTGGGAATGAGACCCGGACCAGATATCAAACAGATACTTAAGAAGGCATTTGCATTACAGATTGACTGTGGAATTAAGGATAGAGAAGAACTCTTAAAAAGGTTAATGGATGGCCGATAGAATATTGGAACTCTTTCTCTCTCTGCCACCGCTCCTTTTTGCCCTCACTGTTCATGAATATTTTCATGGATTTGTCGCATATAAAATGGGAGACCCAACCGCAAGGTTATACGGCCGATTAACCCTGAATCCTTTAAGACATATTGATATTATTGGATTTATTGTCTTTTTATTATTTAGATTCGGCTGGGCAAGACCGGTTCCAATAAATCCATATAACTTTAAAGACATCAAAAAAGGAATCATCTCCACCGCCCTGGCTGGACCAATATCAAATTTTATTCTTGCCTTGTTATTTGGAATTGCCCTCCGCCTCTTTAAGCATATTGACCAGGCCTTTGCGCCAATTTATTTGATGCTACAATTGGGTGTTATTTACAATCTCATCCTCTGTGCCTTCAATCTCATTCCGATACCGCCCCTTGATGGTTCAAAGGTCTTGTTTAATCTTCTGCCGGCAAGATATGAGTATACTAAATTCTGGCTGGAGCGATATGGTGTTATCGTCCTTTTGGGAATGATATTCATTGATAATCTTGGCATTCCCATATTGTGGGGATGGATTGGTCCTTTTATAAAAATCTTCGGCAATCTTTTTGTTGGTTCATTGGTGTTTTGAATTGACTGAAGGAGGTAAGATGAAAAAGGGGATTATCTTAGTCTTTTTGGTTTTTGCACTTGCCCTGGGGATGGGAAGGAAGGCACCACCCCAAGGAATTAATGGGGTTGATATGAAGCCAGTGGTTGCGGCAAACAATCGGTTTTGCTTTAAACTCTACCAGAACCTGAAAGAGAAAGACACGGGTAATATCTTCTTCTCACCCTTCAGTATTACCATGGCAATGGCAATAGTATTGGAAGGGGCACGGGGCTTGACCGCCAGTGAGATGGTTGATGTCTTTCAATTTCCTGTTGAAGCCGGGATGAGGCATACCTCATTTTCGGCATTATACCAGAAACTCAACAGGAAGGATGTAAAATATAAATTAAATACTGCAAATGCATTATGGATTCAGAAGGATTACCATATTCTTCCCGATTATCTCAAAATTATAAAAGAATACTATTTCGGAAATGCAACGAATGTAGATTTTATAAATGCTACAGAACAGACGAGGCGAAAGATCAATACCTGGGTTGAGGAAAAGACCAATAATAAAATTAAAGACCTCTTTCCGCCTGGCTCATTGAATGTAAACTCAAGACTTGTTATTACAAATGCAATATACTTTAATGGGAGATGGGTTAAACAATTTGATAAGGCACTCACCAGGGAGGAGGACTTCTGGGTCAGTGAGACAAAGTCAATTAAGATTCCAATGATGAGGAGAACCGACCCGGAGGCGATTTTTAATTATGCAGAGACCGAGAACCTGCAGATACTGGAGATGTCCTATGAAGGTGAAGAGTTATCAATGCTTATCCTTTTGCCCCGGGGGAAGTCTTTAGAACCGATTGAGGACGATCTGACGGAGGAGAGACTTGAGGAGTATCGGGCATTACTCTCCCCAACCTATGTTCATATCTTCATACCTCGCTTTACCTTTGAGACGAGATATGAATTGACAAAGGCGCTTTGTGAATTGGGGATGCCCAACGCATTTTCATCCCACGCCGACCTTTCGGGCATAGATGGGACAAGAAATCTTTTTATACAAACTGTTGTTCACAAGGCATATGTGGATGTCAATGAAGAAGGAACCGAGGCGGCGGCGGCAACGGGGGTGGCGGTTGGTATTACCGCAGTTCGTCCTAAGATTCCAGTATTCCGTGCTGACCATCCATTTATATTTGTGATACAGGAAAAGGATACTGGTAATATTCTTTTTATTGGAAGGGTCGTTGCACCAAAGATATAAAGGTGTTAATAGTAAAAGAAAGAATTGGTATTGAGGAGGTAAAAAAGATTGCAGAGGAGACATTTGGGACTGTGGTAAAGGTAGTCGTGGATGTGGAGAGGGGATAATGGCAATCGGAGGTGAGCTTCATTCGGATGAGGAGGCAGAGTTGCTTGCCACCAGTTCAAAACAGGAAAATCTCTGGGGGATAAATATCTATCCGGATGCTGACGATGAAAGTTTTATTGATTCCTTAATAAATTTAAAGCCATCGCTGGGGAATAGAACTCGTGGAGTAGATAATTCAGAATTGAGGAAGAAAATCATTGAGATTGTGAATAGTCTGATAACGAGATGACCTATAAACATAAGAACCTTGCGCAGGGTAGATGGTTTGAATTTTCTTTTGTTGAACAGATGGCAAACATCGGTGGCGAGGTTGAAAGGGCAATTATCTGGAGAGAAAAAAATCGTAAATACAGTTTAGAGGCAATAGACCGTGCCCCTGAACTCCTTGATTTGGCCGTTGTCGATAAAAGGAATATAAAGCGTCTAAAAGAATTATTGCGCCTGCGTGAGGCACTCGTTGATTATTTCTACTTTGATAACCAGTATGGTTCTTCAGATAAATTGTGGCACAGTTATTTCCATCCATTCTTCTATGCAGCAAGGAGGAGAAGATGAAGATTGCAGTCCTAATAGCATCGGAAAGAAAAAACGGCAATTGCGACCTGCTTGCGCGGTATGCAGATAGATACATTAAAGAAAAAGGAGGTGAATCAACACTTGTATATCTAAAGGATTTTGAGATAAGGCAATGCCAGGGTTGTATGTCCTGTGTATTTAAGAATATAAAATGTAAACGCGAAGACAACCTTTATAAACTCGCAGAGAAGATAATCGCCGCAGATGGTTTAATTTTATTAGCACCCACATATGTATTGACGATTCCCGGCAAACTAAAAATGTTCCTGGATAGATTTCTATGTCTCTATCCTTTAATTAAGGATAAACCCGAATGGCCTGCCTTGAGTATCGGTGTTGCCTCACCAATTGACTGGAATCAGTTTCAGTTGCCGATGATGAATATGGTTTTGCTTGCACTCGGTTGCAGGATTTTAGATAGTTATTTATTATTTGGAGCGGGGCAGGGGGAAGTATTGCTTGAAAATGGTATTAAAAGGCTTGAAAAATCAATAGAAAATATGTTTAATTTTAAACCATTACCATACACATCGGTAGTTTCAAGGCATTGTCCTGTTGATTTCTGTAATTCATTTCAGTGGGTTGAAAGGGATTTATACCGTTGCCCGCTGTGTCTCACCCCTGCAAGGCTTGTTCAAAATGGATTCTCCTTTGATGCAGAGGATTTGAATAAGAATCGCTGGACCAAAGAAAAGATGGAGGAGCATTTTAAGGAATGGATATTAACAACGAAGGAGCGTTTTCGCAGGCTACTACCTGAGATATACAGGAAAAAGAA
>CBFGJQ010000459.1:0-7102 GCA_965649095.1 Caldifarciminota bacterium
GGAAGTAAATGTTAATGCTTTGGGAAAAATAAATGGTTACTACAATTTTGGGAAGAACTAAATGATTACCGAACGGATGAATTTTGGCTCCGATATAAGGGAGAATATTTCAAGGTTAAAAGAGAGAATTAAAATTGCCGCCGCGCGGGCACACAGAAATCCTGAGGAGATTGTAATTGTTGCCGTGACCAAAACCGTCCCGCCGGAAAGGATTGAAGCGGCAATAGCGGCGGGCATCAAGATTATTGGTGAGAATCGGGTTCAAGAGGCGAAACAGAAATTTGCAATTATTGGAGATAGGGTCCAGTGGCATCTTGTTGGACACCTCCAGACAAACAAGGTAAAGGACGCCTTAAAGGTCTTCTCTCTAATCCATAGCCTTGATTCATTAAAACTTGCCTCAGAGATAGAAAGGAGGGCAGAAAGGCCGATTGATTGCCTGATAGAAGTCAATACCTCAAAAGAACCGACGAAATTTGGGATCCAGCCCGGTGAACTCTTCAATTTTTATGAATCACTTAAGGACTTCAAAAAGATAAGAATCTTAGGATTGATGACAATCGGCCCGGGCTGGGCGATTACAGACCCGGAGGCATCAAGGCCCTGCTTTAAAGTTCTCCATGACCTGCGTGATGAATTGAGTCAGGCCTACGACCAACAGTTTCCAATCCTTTCAATGGGTATGACCTCAGACTTTGAGGTTGCAATTGAAGAAGGGGCAAATATGATCCGGGTGGGAACTGCAATCTTCGGACCGAGGATTTAATAATGAAAGATTACGAGCCCGAAGGGATTGAAGATATAAAGAGATTGAATATCTGGCGTAGATATCAGGCTACCCTCTCTTTCATCCTGTATGTGGCTATAAAGAAGTTGTTTCCCAGGGCAAGGTTGCGCATTGAGCACTCCATAAGTCAGGGTTTTTATTGTTATTTAGAACATAGACTCCCTGCGAAAGAACTCAAAAAACTTGAGAATGTAATGAAGGGGATTATTGAAGACTCAATCCCCATCGTGCCACTACCGGCAACCCGGGAAGAGGCAATAAAACTCTTCCGTGGCGAGGGATTAAAGGATAAGATAATACTTTTGAAGAATACTGAGATTAAAAAGATGTGCCTCTACCGCCTCCTTGACCATTATAATACATTTCTTGTCCCTCCCTTTCCGTCTACCAATAAAGCCCCCCTCTTCTATCTCAAGGACTTCCCACCCGGCTTTGTGATGGTATTTCCCCACTGGCGCAATCTAAAAAGACTACCCGAATTTATACCCCAGTCGCGACTGGCAAGGATATTCTATGAATACTTAGAATGGGTAAAGGTATTAGGAATTACAGATGTTGGGGAATTGAATTATGCAATAAAAAAGGGGCGTGGTCCTGAGATTATCCGAATCTCTGAGGCGCTCCATGAGAAGAAGATTGTCTACATCGCAGATAGAATTACCAACGAAAAGAGGAAAATCGTCTTGATTGCCGGTCCGAGTAGCGCGGGCAAGACGACCTTTACAAAACGGCTTGCGGTCCAACTTCTGGTAAATGGTTTAAGACCCCTTATCATTTCGGTTGATGACTACTTCTTCCCGCGCAATAAAACACCAAGGGATGAAAGGGGGAGGCTGGACTTTGAGTCAATCAAGGCGATTGATATTGAGAGGTTGAACAGGGATATGCTTGATATAATTGAGGGTAAAAGGGTTACTCTCCCCAGATTTAACTTCAAGACAGGAGAGAGAGCAAAGGGACCATCAGTTCGCCTCCCGGCCCATGGGGTGGTGCTCATTGAAGGTATTCATTGTTTGAATGATGAATTGACCTATAAAATTCCTATCTTTATAAAATTTAAGATTTATATCAGCGCCCTTACCCAGTTAAATATTGATGACCAAAATCGCATCTCTACGACTGATACCAGGATGTTGAGAAGAATAGTGCGTGATACACGCTATCGGGGCTATGATGTCCGCGGTGTCCTCTGCCGGTGGGGGAGTGTCCGAAGCGGTGAAGAGAGGAATATATACCCATTCCAGGAACAGGCCGATGAGATGTTCAACTCCGCATTGCTTTATGAACCTGCCGTTTTAAAAAGGTATTGTCTGCCAATCCTAGAGGAGATTAAGAAGGGCGAGTCTTTATATGAAGAGGCAAAGAGGCTTTTAGATTTCTTCAGTCTCTTTAGAGAATTGGACGACCGGGATGTCCCTTCAAATTCAATCCTCAGGGAGTTCATCGGTGGCAGTTCATTTGTGTATTGACTTAAACAGGATTTTTTATATAATAGGTAATAGGAATTCCAAAAATTACTATTACCTCAAGATTTAAACGGATTAACAAAATGGAATTAAAAACGGATAATAATCGCCCTGATGGATATTCAACCAATTGTCATTCCCTGTGGGGGCGGTTTCCTGACCGCGATTACAAATCGGGGCTGGGAAGCCCCTCCTACCGGAGCGGTTTTGGAACCGCTAAGAAGGAGGGATGGTGAAGGTTGGGGTTTCAGGGGCTTTAGCCCCTGATGATATCTTCTGGATTTGGAGGTCCTATGGGCAAAACATTGGCTGAGAAGATATTATCAGAAAAGAGCGGACAGGATGCCTATGCAGGGGATATTGTAATTGCAAAGGTTGATGTGGCTGCATTTCAGGATGGCACCGGTCCCCTGGGTATCCGTCAGATTCAAAAGATGAAGTTAGAAAAGGTGAAGGCACCCAAGGCTATCTGTTTTATTGACCACGCCGCACCATCGCCAAGGAAGGAACTTTCAAACGACCATATCCTGATTCGGGAGTTCTGTGAAAAATTCGGGGTCTTACTCTCTGATGTTGGGGAGGGAGTTATTCATCAGCGTCTTGTGGAATCCTTTGTTAAACCAGGGGATGTGGTGATCGGTGCCGATTCCCATTCCTGCACATCCGGTGCCCTCTGTGCCTTTGCCACCGGTATGGGTTCAACTGATGTGGCGATTGGGATGGCACTGGGCAGGACCTGGTTTAAGGTCCCTGAGACCTACCGGATAGAACTAAAGGGTAAGTTTTTGCCCGGGGTCTCCTCTAAGGACCTGATTCTCTATCTAATTGGAATGATTGGGGCAGATGGCGCTACCTATAAGGCATTGGAGTTTGGTGGTGAGGCAATAGATAATATGAGTATGGAATCGAGATTTGTCCTTTCCAATATGGCGGTTGAGGCCGGGGCAAAGACCGGTCTTATCCAATCCGACAGAATAACTAAGGAATATTTGAAGAGGCGGGGAAGGGGCAAAGACTTTAGACCAATTACGCCTGACAAGGAGGCAAGATATGAAAAGATAATTGAAATTGATGCGACTAAACTGGAGCCGCAGGTAGCCTGTCCCCATACGGTTGATAATACAAAACCAGCCAAGGAGTTAAACGGGATAAAAATAGATCAGGTATTCATCGGAACCTGCACAAATGGGAGGATTGAGGATTTAAAGATTGCAGCCCGGATTCTCAAGAATAGAAGGGTTGCACCAAAGGTGAGGCTTATCGTTGTCCCTGCCTCTCGGGATATATTCCTTGAGGCCTCAAGGCTTGGACTTTTGGATATCTTTGTTCAATCCGGTGGGATAATCCTTGGACCCGGTTGCGGACCCTGTGTGGGCGTCCATGAAGGGATACTCGGTGATGGTGAGGTCTGCCTCTCAACTGCCAACCGCAATTTTAAAGGCAGAATGGGAAATCCAGAGGGGTTGATCTATCTTGCCTCGCCAGCCACCGCGGCCTATTCCGCATTGAGAGGGGTAATCAGCGACCCCAGGGAATTCTTTGAGGCCGAGAAGAAAAGGGTAAAGAAGATAAAGTCAAAAAGGAGATGAGATGGCAAATCCAATAAAGATGAAACTTTTGAACAAAATTCCGGTCTGGCGTGAAGAGATAAAAAATTTAGTAAAGAATTATGGTGATAAGGTAATCTCTGAGGTTACAGTTGCGCAGGCCTATGGAGGAATGCGGGGAGTAAAGGCGCTGGTCTGTGATACATCCGAAGTTCCACCCGATAAAGGGCTTTTAATCCGCAATATCCCAATTGCCCAGTTAAAGGATAAACTTGCGGAAGAGATTCTCTTTTTACTTATTACCGGTGAATTGCCCACCAGGGAGGAACGGGAAGACCTAAAGCAGAGCCTCAAAAGCAGGGGTGATGTTCCGGAATATGTCTGGGACACATTAAAGGCATTGCCAGAGGATTCACACCCAATGGTGATGCTGAGTATGGCAATACTGGCAATGGAGAGGGAGTCACTATTTAGAAGGAAGTATACCGAGGGTCTGAAGAAGGAGGAATACTGGGAATGGACACTTGAGGACTCCCTGAATCTCCTTGCGAAACTGCCGGCGATTGCGGCGGGTATATATAGAATGAGATTCAATAAAGGTCCTTTAATCAAATCCGACCCGAACCTTGACTGGGCGGGTGACTATGCACAGATGCTTGGAATTCCCGACCCAAAGGGAGAATTCAAAAATCTTATGCGACTATATATGGTCTTACATTCAGACCATGAGGGGGGGAATGTAAGTGCCCATACCTGCCACTGTGTTGGTTCAGCACTCTCTGACCCTTACTATGCAGTCTCGGCGGGACTGAATGGCCTTGCCGGTCCCCTCCATGGCCTTGCCAATCAGGAATGTCTTGATTGGCTCATCAAGGTTCGGGAAAAGTTCAGGGGTGTGCCCAGCGACCAGGATCTGAGACAGTTTGCCTGGGATACATTAAATTCTGGAAAGGTAATACCTGGTTATGGCCATGCGGTCCTGAGAATCACAGACCCGAGGTTTGAAGCCTTCTATGAATTTGGGGCGCGGGTATGTCCGGATGACGAAATCTATCAGATTATGGCAAAGGTATTTAAGATTGTCCCTGCTGTTTTAAAAGAACAGGGCAAGGCAAAGGACCCCTGGCCCAATGTGGATGCAGCAAGTGGCACACTATTATATCACTTTGGACTTACTGAATTTGAATACTACACAGTCCTATTTGGTGTCTCCCGGGCGATGGGGATGTGTGCCCAGCTCGTTGTGAGCCGCGCCTTAGGGGAGGCGATTGAGCGGCCAAAGTCAGTTACAACCGAGTGGATAAAGGCAACGGTAGTGAAGTAAAAAGGAGGTTTTATGGTTCTGACGGGAAAGGCATGGAAGTTTGGCGATGACATCTCTACCGATTTAATCTGTCCTGGAAGATATTTCCATCTCCGTTCAAACCTCGAGGAACTTGCCAAACACGTCCTTGAGGACGCGGACCCGGAATTTGCCAAGAAATTGACAAAGGGTGATTTTGTCGTCGCGGGTAATAACTTCGGACTGGGCAGTTCCCGGGAGCACGCCCCGACGATCATAAAACTTGCCGGGGTCTCGGCGGTCCTTGCCAAATCATTTGCCAGGATCTTCTATCGCAATGCGATAAATATCGGTTTACCACTCGTTGAGTGTGATACAGATAAGATTGAGCAGGGCGATGAACTGGAGATTGACCTCGGCCTGGGTGTAATAAAAAATAAGACAAAGGATATTGAGATCAAGGCTCACCCACTGCCCAGGGCAATGTTAAACATCCTCAATGATGGAGGACTCCTGGCACATATTGAAAAACATGGGGATTTCAAGTTGGACTGAAACAAATTAACAAGGGAGAAGGATATGAAGAAGGTAAAAAAGGCTAAAGTAACAAAAAAGGCCAAAGCCGTTAAAAAGGGAAAGGTTATTAAGGCAAAGGCACCAAGTGAAAAGCCAAAATTCTCTGAGCCTATTATAAAGGCAATAGAACATTTTGGCGGAATTCTTGAAAAACAATTGAAAAGGGTTGCGGCAATTAAAAAGGATGAAGAATGGATTGATTATACCAAACTAAAACCAATTATTATTGGCGTAATCGGTGGAGATGGGATTGGTCCATATATTACCCAAGAGGCACAGCGGGTCTTAGCACACCTTTTAAAGGAGGAAGTGGCAAATGGCAAGGTTGAATTTCGTAGAATTGAGGGTTGCACAATTGAGCGTCGGGCAGAGGTAATGAAGCCGGTTCCGGATGATGTCCTTGCGGAGATAAAGAAGTGCCATGTCCTACTAAAAGGCCCAACCACAACGCCAAAGAAGGGAGATCCCTGGCCAAATATTGAGAGCGCAAATGTAGCAATAAGAAAGGAGCTGGACCTATTTGCCAATGTCCGGCCCGTGCGCGTCCCATCCCAGGGAATTGACTGGATATTCTTCCGTGAAAATACGGAGGATGTATACGCGCTCGGACCATTTGGGATAGAGGTCACCCCGGATTTGGCAATTGACTTCAAGATGATCACAAGACCCGGCAGTGAACGGATTATCAGACTCGCATTTGAGCATGCAAAGAGGAATAACAAGACAAGGGTTACGGCGGTTACCAAGGCGAATGTAGTAAAGACAACGGATGGCCTCTTTTTGAAGACATTTTATGAAATTGCCAGGGAATATCCGGAGATAAATGCCGATGATTGGTTCATTGACATTATGACGGCAAAATTGGTGGATACAAAGCGCCGCACTGAGTTCCAGGTCTTTGTCCTGCCCAATCTCTATGGCGATATCCTTACGGACGAGGCAGCCGAGTTTCAGGGAGGGGTAGGGACTGCCGGAAGCGCCAACATTGGTAAACGTTATGCGATGTTTGAGGCAATTCATGGTTCAGCACCAAGGATGGTTCAGGAAGGGAGGACCCAGTATGCAGACCCATCCAGCGTGATTCGTGCCGGTGCAATGCTCTTGAATCATATCGGGTATATAGAACTGGGAAGGAGACTTGAGATGGCACTTGATATATGTGGCCAATACGAGAAGAAACTCGTAATGACCGGAAGGGCAACCGGTGCTACCGGGCGCGACTTCTGTAATTACATCCTGGAAACGATAGAAGACCCGAATCTGGAAAACCGCTGGAACGAATACCAGAGGAGATAGTAACCAACCCGATTTTTTAAACCCTACTTGCTCGGGCTGGGTTAATCCCAGCCCTTTATATCTTAAGTATTGGAATTTGAAAAATTCCAATACTTGATAATGAAATTTTCATTATGAAAAGAAAAAACCACAAGATATTCAGGAACGG
>CBFGJQ010000460.1:0-7082 GCA_965649095.1 Caldifarciminota bacterium
CTTTAATGTTATTGCTGAATGGAATTTCTGTTGCTTGAAGGTTCGTTGGCGTATTTATCGGTCTGCGACCAAGCACAGTATATTTTAAGCCTTCAGACAAGAAATTAGGTTCAACAGGTGCCCAACGGTTAATTGTCTGTCCAGCTGCATTCTTTTTAATGTAATAGAAAAAGGTCATTAAATGTCCCGACGATACAGTAAAATTACGTTCCATCCACTCTTCACAATCGTTTGGGTTTGCTCCAGAATAACCGGTGATATTTATCCATCCCATTGGATTTTCAGCATAGATTGGCGAAAAGTTAAGGGTGATTTCTGCTTTATATACATCACAGTAATAGGAACCAGCAGGGAGATCAGGAAGCGGATAATCCATAAAATCTCGCCATTGATTTTCATAAACTAAAGAAAGTGAAACTCCCCCTCTACTTATCTCATAAGGTAAAATCACTCTTTTTACTGCGTTATAAGCTTTTATTAAACCATAACCAGTAGTATCATCGATACCCGCGGGTAGCATATCAGAAGCGGCCAATTTAATAATCCATTCAAGGTCATAATTCTTTAATGTAGGGTTGGCGCCAAGAAGGAGGCCGGCAAGTCCTGAGACATGAGGCGCTGCCATTGACGTCCCATGCATAAAATCACAATATGGATGAATCACTGTCGAGTAGATACCATTTCCCCAGCCGCCTTCGCCACCCGGAGCCGCAACATCAACATATCTTCTTGGCCAGTCATAAGAAGATGGTAAATTATTATAGGGATCGAATAGGTCTTTACTTGTAGCATTCACTGCCAAAATCCAGGGTCCAAACCAGCACGGATTTTCCCACGGCTTATCAGCATACGCGACAGCAACTACAGGTAGCACATTACTCTGGTAGGCATATTTAAAGGCAGCGTATAGCGTAGGAGAAAAAGAACCCGGATATGCCCAACTGCAATTTATTATCTGGCAGCCGCTGTTCACTGCATCTACCACTGCATTATAGAGGTCCATTAAATTCCCCTGTCCGTAATCTTGATTGTTTATCCGCACATTCCAACAAATTCCTGCGACTCCTTTGTTGTTATTTGTCATTGCTCCCACTATTCCGCAGACATGTGTGCCATGTTGTGAATCATAATCATCTGGGCCATCTCCTGAGAATCCGCGCCCTTTTAAGTCATCGTGAACAGTATCTATCCCTGTATCAATTATACCAATTTTTATAGCATCACTACCTCTTGTTAAATCCCATGCCCGCATCACATCAATGCCTCTATTCCCTGTGGGGTCGTTAAGATTCCATTGGTAAATATCGAACCATGGATCATTAGGATGCGTATATAATGGCACTGCTTTTAGGTTCGGCTCAGCATAGATTACTCCTTCAACCTTCTTGAGTGCAGCTATTGCTGAATCAAGGTTTACCTCCGGTGCAACCTCAACTAAATAAAGATGGGTAAAATTGGGTAATCTTGCTACATTTCCATCAGGAGAGATCTTGATTGTATCCTTTTCTGCAAAATTGGAAAGTGCCTTTGAAATTCTTATTGTGCCAATTCTCGCAAGACAGTCAATAATATCTTGAGGTGCAGCGATTTGATTTAGTGTAGCAGTGTCAATATTTGAAGGTAGACTAATGATATCCGGCTGAAATAAGACTATTAATTCATTCCTTTCTCCTTGTAATGGAAATGCAGCCAAGAACAATACTAATAGTAATAGATAATTGGGCTTCATGTTCATTTCCTCCTTTCCCTTATAAAGGTTAATTGTTTTTTATTGGTGCCGTTAGCATTCATAATCCATAATTGACCAACACCCTCCTCATAATTTCCTGAATAGCTATATTCTACATACACAATTTTGTTGCCATCAGGACTCCAAGCCGGGCATCGTCCAGTAGCGAGTTTTTTCAGATTAGTTCCATCAACGTTGATAACATAAATTTTGTAGTCATCAGGATATGGTTCTGTCCTCATACAAAAGGTTATTTTTTTACCATCGGGAGAAAAAGAAGGCGGCGACCAAGTGCCTGCCGATGAAATAATTTTGCGCCGATTGGCACCACTAGTATCACTTATGAAGAGGGTGTCGGAATACCAAAAACAAAATTTTTTGTTGTCAGGCGACCAATCAAAACTTCCTGCCTGTTTTACTTCCAGATGAATATTTGTGCCATTGGTATCCATTATCCAGATGCCCTGTGAGTTGAGATGTTCGCCTGCAACCGCGATTTTAGTTCCTGAAGAATTATAGTGGGCTACGCCGGCACCGCCACTGAGATAGCCTATATCAGTAATTGTTGTATCAACCAAGTTAATCTTTACAACAGAATGATGGTCATACATACATCCAATAACTTCTTGTCTTACAGGATGCCAATCTGTGGGTTTCGGACCATAAATGTAATGAAGGAACATTTTTAAATCAGACCCGTCTGGTTTTATAATCCATAAACCACCAGAGTCACCAACATACTGGTATAAATTGTCATCAATTTTCTCTACGGGCGCAAAGACAAAGATAATTTGTGAACCGTCCGGACTCCACACAGGCGAATGCGCAGCCAACAATGGCCAATCTGGTTCTGGTGGTTCACCATACTTTTCCTTATTACACTTGGATTGAGTGATAAGAAAAATTGAAATTAGACTAAAACTAATTAGCCGATAATAGAAGATAATCCTACCCATTTTTACCTCCCTGTTTTGCGGAGCAAAACACACGGATTTGGTCTATCTAGTTTCTCTGGTCTATTTAGTTTTTCTCGTTTCATAACCCCTTACCTTACTTTGTTTGATAAATCAAACCGCTACAATATTTCGTTTCACGGTAAACGCTTCACGCATAAAATCATCTCCTGCAAATCCGTCAATCTGCCTGGCGGATGACGCTTCCCACCTTCCTCTCCTCGGTTTTTCGTTTCTTCTCTTTGTCTCCCTGTCTTTCGGTTTCCCCGTTTCATAATCCGCCTTTAATTTTTTCTACTATATATTATACTAAAAAAAAGCATTTGTCAGGGGGTAAAGCGACATTCCCCAAAAAATTTCAGGCACAGTTTTTGCGTATAAACTACAGATGGAGACGGATTAACATAGAGACAATAAGGGGGAGTTAAAAGGGGGATTTATAACACCACAAGCGGTGTCGCTCCTGTATCAATTATACGGTCTCGTCAATCGGCACATCAGCAAGACGACAAATCCCATAATAGCTAAAATTGAAGCCGGATTGGTTAAGATAGAGATATTTTAATCAAGATTTGTTGACTTATGCTTTAGTTTGGATATAATTTTTAAATGAAGATATTGGTAACCGGTGGTGCAGGTTTTATTGCCTCACACATTGTGGATGCCTATATAAAGGCAGGGCATCAGGTTGTGGTAATTGATGACCTCTCAACAGGAAGTGTTGATAATCTAAATCCTCAGGCAGATTTCTATAAAGATGATATCGGCTCCGCAAATATTGAGAGAATATTTGAGAAATACCGATTTGATGTAGTAAGCCACCATGCTGCCCAAATAAATGTTCGAACTTCCCTTCGTGATCCTCAATTTGATGCCCGGGTTAATATCCTTGGCTCAGTAAATATTTTGAGCCTTTCTGCACAGTATAAGATTAAGAGGTTCATCTTCGCCTCAAGTGGCGGCGCAGTATATGGCGAACCAAAAGATTTTCCCATAACTGAGGAATTCCCACTGGTCCCCCTTTCCCCCTATGGTGTTTCTAAAATTGCTGCTGAGTATTATATAAAGGTCTTTGCCAATCTTTATAATTTTGATTATGTTATTCTCCGTTATAGCAATGTCTATGGTCCAAGGCAGACTCCAAAAGGCGAGGCAGGAGTGATCTCAATATTTATCAACCAAATTCTGAATAACGAAAAGTGCTATATCAATGGCGATGGGAATCAACTCCGTGATTATGTCTATGTTGATGATGTAGTAAGGGCAAATCTCCTTGCCCTTGCATCGCCATCCGATACATTCAACATTGGAACTGGCATCGGCACAAGTGTCAATGAGTTGCTTGCGGTGTTGAGAGATGTAGTAAAGAAAGATATTTCATTTGAACACCGTCCGCCAATCCCTGGCGAGGTCTTTAAGAACATCCTTGACTATAAAAAGGCAGAGCGGATATTGAATTGGAAGCCCCAGACCTTCCTGTCCGATGGTATAAAAAAGACATACCAATCCTTTCTGAATGAAAGAAAAAAGGCACTACCTTGACCCGGAGGTCCTCGCCCGTATCTCAAGACTTGAGTTGAGGGCAAGGCTGGTCGTTGAGGGATTTTTGACCGGCCTCCACCACAGTCCTTTCAAGGGATTCTCCCAGGAGTTTGCCGACTATCGTCCATATATCCTGGGTGATGAAACAAAACGGATTGACTGGAAGGTCTATGCCCGCCGTGACCGTTTTTATATAAAGGAATATCAAGAGGAGACAAACCTCAGAGGTTACATCCTATTAGACAGGAGCGGCTCTATGGGTTATGGTTCTGAGATTACGAAACTTGATTATGCGAAGTTCCTGGGTGCCTGCCTTGCCTATCTTCTCTTCAAGCAGAAGGATGGGGTGGGAATAATCACCTTTGATACAAAGATAAATGAATTTATTCCCCCCTCATCAAGGAAGACAAACTTCGCCCGCATCATTGAAACGATTGAAGGGACAAAACCAGGTGGTGAGACATCCCTATCGGGAGTATTGTTTGAACTGGCACAAAGGATAAAGAGGAGAGGGCTGGTTATTGTAATTTCCGACCTTTTTGACAGTCCAGAACTGGTCTTAAAATCATTACGTTCCTTCCGCTATCGCAAGCACGAGTTAATCGTCTTTCAGGTGCTCGACCCGAAAGAATATAGATTTCCTTTTTATGAAACCGCAATCTTTCAAGACCTGGAAACCGATGAGGAACTCGTTATCCAACCCGATTCCATTCGTGAATCGTATCAGAAGAAGTTCAGTAATTTTTTGGAGAATTACAAAAAGAAGATGCTTGAGGCACGCATTGACTACCAATTGATGTCCATAGATACACCTTATGACCAGGCACTCTTTACCTTTCTCCAGAAGCGGGCCAAACTTTTATGACCTTTTTGAATCCATATTATCTCTTCGGACTCCTCTTCACTTCGGTGCCAGTAATCATCCACCTCTGGTTTCGTAAACGACTGAAGAAGATTTATTTCTCTTCACTTCTATTTTTAAAGAGTGCCGAAGAGAAGAGACTTCAATGGTTGCGACTGAGAGAAATTTTGATATTAATCTTGAGATGCAGTTTCGTTGCCGCCCTCTTTTTGAGCCTGGCCCGTCCTCAATTAAGGTCAACTCTTTTTAAAAACCGGCTCGCCTCGGTCTATCTGATCCTTGATAATTCCTGGAGTATGGCATATGGTAACAACTTTAACCGGATGATAGAAATCGCCCGGGATATTATCTTGCGCTATTCAGTGAATTCGGAGTTCTTTGTCGTTCCACTCTGCCCCCAGGAAGAATTGGGTGAGCCATTCTGGACAGATAGAATCGGTGCTTTGAAGATTCTGGAGGGAATAAAGATCACCCATTACTCCGGTCAACTTAAGGCTCTCTTTTTGAGGCATCCCATAAGAGAACATCGTTTCCCGGTTGAATACCTGTATCTTGGTGATGGTCAGGAGTTGGTATTTCAGGGACTCAATCCCGAAGATTTGAGAAATCTTTTCTGGATCAAAATCCCCTCGGGTAGTAATATCTGTATCACCAGGGTTTCATTACCAGACCCAATAACCATCCCTGTGGATAGATATCAATTGCTTGTTAATATAAAAAATTTCTCCCCGCATAATTGGCGCGGTTGGGTTGAAATCACTGCGAACGATTTTGATTCAAAACAGGAATGCGAAATACCGGCGGATGGAGACCTGGACCTTTTATTCACGCTGCCTATCGAAATTGGAAGGGGTATTGTAAGTATTTCCGAGGACAGTCTAACACCCGATAATCGCTACTTCTTTTCAAAATCAATACCACAAAAGATAAGAGTTCTGCTTGTGGGCATAGATAGATATCTAACCTATGCCCTCAGGCCAACCGAACGGATGGGCACTCCCTTTAGAGCTGATGGAGCAAATACCTTAAGCGGAATAGACCTCAGGAAGTATGATGTAATAATCTTAAATGGAATAAAGGAGATTTCAAAAAACGAGGTGAGAAGACTGGAGACCTTCCTGGGGCAAAAGAATACCGGAATCATCATCCTCCTTGGCGATGATCCTGGTGAAAATTTAAAGGAGTTTATCACCCGAAATGGAGGTATTGATATAAAGGAGAGGGTGAAACTGAGAGGTTATGCAACACTGGACTTTCTTGATTTTGATTATCAGCCATTTAGCATATTTAAAGAGACCCCCGGATTTAAAACAATCAAATTTTTTGAATTTTTTAAAACCTCAGCCAAAAACGGCATCAGGGCAAGGATAGCGGGCAATATTCCACTTGTGATATGTAATAAAAACTTCTCAATCGTGACCACAAATTTTAGTGAAAAGAATACAGACATTATGTTTCATCCATTCTTTGTCCCATTTTTACACCGCCTTATTTACGGAGTAATAAATAAAGACCTGGATAATGAATACCAAATTGGAGACAGGATTGACCCTGCAGTAGTAGTAAAGGGGCTTGATGGTGAATATATTAAGAAAGGGGAGTTCACAACCCCTGGATTCTATACCATTTCGCAGGAGACGGTCGGTGTAAATGTAATTCCCGAAGAGGGCAACTTAAAACCCATAGGAGAGGCAGTGGCAAATAGTCTGAACATTAAACTATTAGATTTAGATAAAATATCGGGCAAGGGTGACCTCACCCCATCCCTTCTTTTTGTTGCAATATCAATGATTTTGGCAGAGATGATTCTCCTGATTATTTAAAGGTAATAGGAATTTCAAGAATTCCTTTACTGATAATGAAATTTCTCATTATAATAAAGAAAAGGGACAAGATATTCAGGAAAGGCGATGTGGTAAGTAAGTTTTTCCAAAAAACGGAATAAAAATGTAGCGTCCGACCCTGACTTTCGTCAGGGCATGCTTAAGTCGGACGG
>CBFGJQ010000461.1:0-7027 GCA_965649095.1 Caldifarciminota bacterium
ATGAAATTTTTCATTATAGAAAAAAATGGACAAGATACATCAGGGATTTCCGATCGCCAATGGAAGGTGCACAAACTTAGATGGAGCATCGCTGGGGGTTTCAGGGGAACTCCCCTGATGTATCTTGATAAAAGGCGTTTAAGTTGTTGACATTCCTTTAATTTATTGTATAATTATTGATGCAGATATTTCATATTAATAAGAATGAACTCCTCCTGAAAGAGTTGCAGGATATCGGCGTTGACCCTCAGGTATACCAAATCTTTTTAAAAAAGTCCGATTACCGGATAATCAAATTGGAAGGACTCTCATCTGCCCAGGCGAATATCCTCAAACAGACTGCCCTCATCTGTGGGGCGGATGTTGCAATACCAAAGAGTGCCTACTATGGTGGAAAGAGAAAAAGATTTGATATCATCCTCTTTGCCAATGTCAGGGAGATTGAAAAGATGATAAATAGATTGGGTGAACAGGTCTTGCTGGAAAAGATCAAAAAAATTCTTACCGAACTTATTAAACCCGAGGATTTACCTGTCCTGAAGATAGATAACACCGAGATTAAATTCAATCGCACCTATATTATGGGGATTATCAATTTAAGCCCAGATTCATTCTACAGTGGCAGTCGTTATACAACATCAACGATGGTCAAAAAGGTCATTGAGGAGATGGAACAGGAAGGGGCTGACTTCATTGATATTGGCGCTGAATCAACACGCCCCGGCGCCGAGATGGTGAGTGAAGAAGAAGAACTGGCAAGATTGAAGTCAGTCCTACCGGCGGCAATAAAGACCTCACGGCTCCCAATCTCTGTTGATACATATAAACCCAGGGTTGCAAGGTATGCAATAGACCAGGGGGTTAAGATAATAAATGACATCTCAGGACTCGGCTTTGATAGGGAGATGGCAAGGGTGATTGCAAGGAGTAAAGTAGGGATTGTCATAATGCATATTAAGGGCACCCCCAGGACAATGCAGATAAATCCCCAGTATAGGAATTTGATGGCCGAGATTCATAACTATCTCAAAGAGCGCATTCAAATTGCGCTTGAAGCCGGGGTCGCCGAAGAGCGAATCGTTATTGACCCCGGACTCGGTTTTGGTAAAAGGCTGGAAGATAACTATGAAATCATTGAGAGACTTGGTGAATTAAAAGTCTTCAACCGGCCAATACTTGTTGGGCCTTCCAGAAAATCATTCATCGGCAAGCCCTTTGGTCTTGAACCCGAAGAGAGGCTTGAGGGAACCCTCGCGGTTGAGGCACTCCTTATAAAAAATGGGGCATCAATATTGAGGGTCCACGATGTGGCAGAGGCAAAGAAGGTAGCACTCTTGATTGATAGGATTACAAGATGAAATTATTCGGTTTTCTTGAAGTCAGGACAATTGACATTATTGATGTAATTATCGTCGCAATACTCTTCTATCAATTCTTTAAATTTATAAAGGGAACAAAGGCAACGCCAATCCTCTTTGGGCTTGTTCTCTTTTTTGCAGTATCCTTCATTGCCCGCTGGTTCAATCTAAGGGCACTGGCATGGATAATGAATTCAATCCTTGCCGTCTGGGTTGTTGCCTTTGTAATACTTTTTCAACCGGAAATAAGAAATGCCTTAGCAAGGATTGGCAGACAGAGACCCCTTAAATTTTTCCTAAAGGTTGAAGAGACACCAATCATAGAGGAGATCACAGATGCGGTAAAGAAACTTGCCGAAGAGAAGCGGGGTGCCCTGATTGTAATCCAGAGGGAGATCGGATTAAAGGATATCGTTGAGACCGGAGTTCGGATTGATGCCCAGGTAAACTCCACCCTCTTAGAGACGATATTCTTCCCCGATACCCCACTTCACGATGGTGCCTGTATTATTGAAGGTGATAAGATAGTGGCGGCGGGTTGCATCCTGCCCTTGAGTGATGACCCGGATATTGGCAGTGGCTACGGATTAAGGCATCGTGCCGCACTTGGTGTTGCTGAACATTCAGATGCATTCTGCATCGTCGTCTCCGAAGAGACAGGAAGGATTTCCTTTGCCTATAAGGGTAAACTCGTTACCAGGATTGAACCCGAAATTCTGGATAGAACATTGAGGACAATCCTTAAGGAATAAGAGGTCTGAATTGATTTCGTCATAATTTCTTCAAACCAATAAACTGAATTTAAGGAGGAAAAATGAAGAGGGCTTATATTATAATAATAATTGTCCTTGCCCTGGCGGTCATTATTGGATTAGTAATTGGACTGGGGATGAAGGTCAGTCCAATGGGTTATACCGGGAATATCGGTGTGATTGAGGTTGAAGGAATTATAGATTCAGCCAAAAGGATTGTGCGGGACATAAAGAGATTTAGCGAAGACCCTTCAATCCCGGCCGTCGTCATCAGGGTTGATTCGCCGGGTGGTGGTGTAGCAGCAGCCCAGGAGATCTACAACCAGGTCAAGAAACTAAAAGAGACCAAGAAGGTGGTGGTTTCAATGGGGGCACTTGCTGCCTCGGGTGGTTATTATGTCTCCCTGCCTGCCCATCTGATTGTTGCCAATCCCGGCACAATCACCGGTTCTATCGGTGTGATAATGGAATTTGCCGTAATTGAAGAGTTGATGAAGAAATTGGGAATAAACTTTGAGGTCATCAAATCGCGGGAACATAAGGATATCGGCTCGCCATTCAGAAAGATGAGCGATAAAGAAAGAAAGTTGCTCCAGGAGGTCGTCGGTGATGTGTATGAGCAGTTTGTCGAGGCGGTTATTGAGAACCGAAACTTACCGAAGGATAGCGTCCTGCAATTCGCCGATGGAAGGATTCTCTCCGGAAGGCAGGCAAAGGAATTGGGCCTTGTGGATACCCTCGGTTCATTTGAGGATGCAGTCCGTATTGCTGGTGATATGGTAGGAATAAAAAAGCCAAATCTTATTTATCCACCTAAGAGATTCAGCATAATTCAGTTACTCACCGAACCCGTGGAAAGGATTATAATACCCAGAATCCAGTTTCTCTGGAGATAGGCGTGGATTAAAATGGGCATCCGAAGCCATTTGGCTAAAGGGACAGGATTCATATTTCCCATTCTTCTATTATCCCTTTTTTGTGCTAAAAAATCTCCCTACAATCCTAAACTGATAGAATATCTAAAGGCAGAAAGGGAATTGAGAAGCAAAATTGCCCCGGAGGAGGGGCTGAGTGATTCAATAGTTAACCTCCAGAAGAGATACCGAATCAATCCCGATAAAGAATTGAAAAAATTGAAAGAAAATCCAGATGCCTGGTTGAAATTGTGCAAAGAACTAACCGATGTCCGATAAATATTTCGGAGTTGTTGAAGGATTCTATCACCGACCATACACCCTTTCCCAGCGCCTTGACCTGATAAATTTCCTTGCCAAATTAAGACTGAATATCTATGTCTATGCACCAAAATCAGACCCATATCATCGTCGTGAATACTACAGACCATATCCAACCGAAAGACTAAAAGAATTTGAATTACTGAATAATCACGCCGAACGAAAGAAGATTCTCTTCAACTATGCCCTCTCCCCCGGAACAAAACCAGACTCTAAACTTATAATCAAAAAGATTAGACAACTAATTAATGCTGGCATTAGGCACTTCAGTATCCTTTATGATGATATAAAGATAGATTTGAATAGAGAGAATGCAATGGTTCAGTCCAACTCCGCAAATGAATTATATACCCTTTTAAAGGGAAAATTCCGCAATACTACCCTCTTCTTCTGTCCAACCCAGTATTGCGGTTTTAAAGAAACGGAATATATCCAATCCATTGCAGAAATGCTGCATCCGGAGATAAGGATCTTCTGGACCGGTAAAAAGGTTGTATCAAAAAGGATAACCGAAGGCCAAATTAAAAGGATATCTGCAATCTATAAAAGGGCACCCCTTATCTGGGATAATCTCTTTGCGAATGACTATATCCCCGGATTTATCTGGAGATTCCCCTACCGGGGTAGAGAGCCCGAAATTATTAAAGAGATAAGTGGCATCCTCATCAATCCGATGAATCAGTATCAAAAATCCAAACCGCTCATATTTACTGCCGCAAGATTCTTTTTAGACCCCTATCACTACCATCCAAGAGAGGCGTGGCAGGAGGCAAAGAATCTTTTATCTCAATCGGACGACCTTTCTGATTAGAGAATGCCCTTCCGTCTCAAATCTGCAGAAGTAGACGCCGGCCGAAACCCGGCGCTTTCTATCATCAAGTCCATCCCAGAAAATTTTGTGCTGGCCAGGACTTTCTATCCCATCTATCAACCTCTTCACCTGCCGACCCAGGACATCATAAACAACAAGGCTCACCTTCTGCTTCTCAGGTAATGAATAGACAACCATTAAATTATCCCGGCACGGCACAGGAAAGACCTGGCAATTGAATGATTTAAATTGAGATTTCACCTCTGCGATATAATTTATTGGTGTAAACCGATAGACATTCCCCTTTATCGGTGGTGAATACTGGGATGGATAGACAACCCAGCGGTCACCTGGCTGGGGAAGTGTACCGGTTGCCGCCAATCGTATCCTCTGACCACAGAGATTGACACACCCATCATATCCGGGTCTGAAGGTATCTGAGGGAACACCAGATGGTGGATAGCGTGTAAAACACCAGCCGAACGCACTATCCGGATTGGAAGCCGAAAAAGTCCCATAAGGTTTGTATGGGATTGTGTCACCGTAGTCTAAATCGGTTACCAGTAGCGTCAAGCCACCCCCAGATTTAATCACCCAATCAATTTGGAGCCGAGAACCCCTATACGCCCACCAACAGAATGAACTCAAAAGGAGTATTGAATCTTCCGGATAGTTCCCTAAGACGACCCTCACTGAATCATTATGGAAATTCGTTTGGCTGATTATATTCCAGCCTTCAGTATATGCTCTGATTGAAAAGCCATCAATGATTGGGGAAAAATCATTGAAGCGTTCGCCACCGTAGTAATAAGCATCCTTTAAGGAATATGTATCAAGAACAATACTGCCATTATTCAAATCCGTTATTTTGTAGATATATTCTGGATAGTTTGCAAAACTATCTGATGGAATCCTTCGGTACGGGAGGAATTCAAGTTCATAGGTATGTCCGGTAAGATACTCGGGCTGATGGACCAAGCAGGCTAACTCAACACAATTATTCAAGCCGAAGATGTGATTTACCGGTCCACCCGAGATTTGATTTAAAAGATAGACCGAGACTGTCTCGGCTACTGTGAACTCTTCATCATGGGTCTGTAAAACTAAAAGCCCTAAGCCATTTCTATGGGAAAGTGTATTCCAGAGAAAGTGGCTATCATTCGGCTCATTTGTGGCAACTGGTGTAAAGGAGGAGTCATACTCACTCTTAAAGTAGATATTGATATATAAAGAATCCAGAAATTCAGGGTCACGGGCAAACCAGGTAATATCAAAATCGCGAGTAAGCGTGTCAATTTGGGTAGGATACGGATATCTCTCCGGCGAATAGACCTTTAAATATGGTGGTGCATTACCGGGATTATCTATTATAAAAGGACCATCAGAGATATCACCACCCAAGGTGATTGTATCATAGGCTATAGCAAAAATTCTACACAAGACACCGTCCGGGAATAATGTAGTATTCCAGTTATAGGTATTATTATTGGGTTGATTTAAGGCAATGGTGTCAATACCATGTTCAGAGAAGAGATAAAAATCAAGGGATAAGGGATTTGGTGTCACTGAATTTGCAGTGTAATTGACTGGATAATTGCCGGAGATTACCTCCCCACCATTGGGCTGGAGGATATGGACATTATGAAAACCGGTATTGAAGAGTGCCTGTGCCTTGTCCGCCTTATACTCCATCTCAGGGCTCGGTGGCACTGAATCATAGGTTGCAATCAATGCCCAATCAAGGATGATACTATCTCCGGGTGATAGATTCCAGACTCCGCCTGATATCAAAACTCTCTGGTCATCGGGTGGAAACCAGACTGTATCAAAGGGCTCATAGTTTCCGTTCTGCCAATTATATCCGGCCATAGCCATATACCTCTGCCAGTCCAAATTTGGTTCTGAGGAAAGGGTAAACCTCTTGAAACAGGAGAGGGGATAGGGGGAGAGTAGCTTCAATCCAATCATACCCCTTGAATCCCAGCCCGGTTCAGGTTGCTCCTGCCAGCCAAAGAAGAGTTTTCTCGGCAGGTCAATTCCCCCGCGGTCATTCGGATTCGCACCCGCTTCATTTCCAATATCATAATCCATACAGAAACCAGCATAGAGATCGTTAATTGTATAATTTGTATCATTCTTGATGATATATTTTAAGAATAGAACATCATTAGCCCAACCTTTAGGCCAAACAGATGTTTTTAATCTTACTGTAATACCAATGGGCCTTGTATCATTAGGAACATGATAATTCGGGTCAAAGTCGTTAAATACCGCATAACCATCTTCAACCGAAATCGGGGTAAAAGGATAATCTACATCGGTTGAAAGATAGACCCGCCATTGTGCATCATTAGGGTTTGAATAAGGAATGCCCGGTGCAAATTCATACTCTGCGCCGTGTGGCCCGTATCCAATTGTCACAAGGGTATCACCATCTGGTGCAATAGCACCAACCCAGATTCCTGCACCAAAGATATAATTATGTCCTGAACCCCTGGGCCACCAGGCACCGGCATTCGTCCACATTGTCTGCCCGAACTTCCCGAAGTTTGAGATACAAACCTCCCATTGACCAATTTTATTGATTTTAATATCCCAGATTGCCCAGGAGAGACTCAGAAAGAAAAAGATTACAACAAAAAACTTCGTCTTAAGCATAATTACCTCCAGTATATAATTTTACTCCTTTTCAGAGAATTGTCAATGCCCAAAATGTTTTAGTCCATGACCAATGGTCTCATTTTATTCACCTTCCGGTGCCCTCTTTTATAGGTTGACTTTTTTATTTTTCTGATTATATTTAGGTAATAGGAATTTCAAAAATTCCTATTACCTGATAATGAAATTTTTCATTATGGAAAAAAAAGGACA
>CBFGJQ010000462.1:0-6992 GCA_965649095.1 Caldifarciminota bacterium
CTGATGAAAAGAATAATCGGATTGTTCATTTAAGGGTTCAAACCGAAGGGAATAATGTTACTGGTTTTTCATGGGTCAACAGCTTTGGCACTGGTTATTTGGCTAAACCAGTTGATGTTGCTTATAGTGACAACGAAACAGTTGATATCTCTGACGATATTATCTATGTTGCTGATTTAAAGGCAAATGCAATTAAGAAATTTCGCCGTGATGGTACCTACCTCTCTTCATTTCATGGCATCGGGTTTGGATTGGGTGAAATAGCCAGTCCAATTGCTGTCGCTGTTGGCAGAAGCAATGGCAATAATACTAAAGACATCTATGTTTCAAATTATGGCTGTCGCCAATTAGTCGCCTATGGCGATTATCCCCTGGGGACCCCCGGTTTCTATTATCAGAAATTAGACCTTTCGCCAAACGAGCTGGTCTTTTCGTTGAAATGTGATAAATTTGGTTCGGTATATGCGGCAGCAAGCGGTAGCAATCAGATTATCAAGTATGCACCAAAATTGAGCAAATTCCTTTGGCGCTATGGCAGTGCCGGGGAGTTTGTTAATCTTCAATCGATTTTCATTGATGAAGATGAGTTATACGCAATAGAAAGATGGGGAGACACGACAGGAATATCTCGTTATTGGATTACTGATTTTCATCCGCCAGATACGATTCCACCTGTCGCCGTAATCCATTCGCCACCGAATTTGACTTATATAAACCACAAGGTTTATATCATCGGTACTGTCACGGATAATCTCTGTGTGAACGATTGGCAGGTATGGTATGCAAAAGGGCATAACCCTGAAGAAGGTTGGGTTTTAATTTCTTTTGGCACAAGTAAGAAAAAAGAGGAGATTCTCTGTGAATGGGATACTTATGAATTGGAAGAGGGGATATATACAGTAAAACTTTTAGCACATGATGATTCTGGAAATAAAACAGAAATAAAGATTATTCTCTATGTGGGTGAGCCGCCCCTGGAGTTGATTATTGGTAAACAAGGACAAGGTGATGGTGAGTTGCAACTGCCTACGGATGTGAGTATTGATACATCTGGTTTGATCTATATCTCGGATACCCAGAATGATAGGATTTGTGTCTTTGATGCCTTAGGCAATTTTCTTTTTAAATGGGGAGTCCACGGCCGAAATGCCGGTGAATTTATGCAACCTTCTTTTTCTAAGATTGTTCAAGAGAAAATCTATATCGCTGATACATACAATGACCGATTTCAGGTCTTCAATCTTTTAGGTTATTATTTAAACTCAATTGGTCAAAAGGGTCATAAACCCGGTGATTTTAATCAGACCAGTGGCGTTGATGCTTATGGCAATTATCTATTTTTAGGTGATATTCACCATCATAAGATTCATAAATATACAAAAGATGGCATTTATCTGTCTTCTTTTGGTGAGTATGGTTCAGCGCCTGGACAATTGAATCAACCCCATGGTCTGGCAATAATTGATACCTTTATTTATGTGGTTGATAAGCAAAATAGCCGAGTTCAAAAATTTACGATTTCGGGCAATTTCAAAAAGGTAATTGGTCTTGAAGGTTGTGAAGATGGGCAGCTTCGCCATCCCTTTGATATTGTGATAGATTTGGATTCCTGTTTTTATGTCACCGATTATCACAATAATCGTTTTCAAAAATTCGACAAATATGGGTTTAGGTTATTGACGGTCTATTCAAAGAGTGATTCTCTAAAGATGCCTTCCGGAATTGGGATTGATAAATTTATGAATACCTATATTGCGGATATGCATAATCATCGGGTCTTAAAATTCCCCCAGAGGTTATCTATTGAAGAAGGTATGGCAAAGGCGCCACCGAAGAATGCAACACTATTGCCCTCTTATCCAAACCCATTTTCAAAGATTATAATGATTCGATATGGTGTGCCGCAAAAATCTTGTAGTGGCAGAGTTTACCCTCCAAATAGTCAAGCGAGCTGGACCGCCACTGGAGTTTTGGGGAGCGAGAAGCATCGGGTAATCTTGAAGGTTTATGATTTGCTTGGTAGGTCAGTAAAGACCCTTGTTGATGAAGTGAAGTCAGCGGGCTGGTATCGGGCAATCTGGAATGGTGAAGATAATGTTGGTAGAAAGGTTTCTTCTGGAGTCTATTTTTTAAGACTACAGATTGAAACTGAAATAAAAACTCAAAAAATTATAATTGTTAAATAGACTATGGAACTAAAAACTTTACTTGAAAAGATGATAAAGGTGAATGCCTCAGACTTACATCTGAAGGCGGGTGCCCCACCGGTCTACAGGATTGACGGCCGTCTGGTAATAGAAAAATCGGAATCCCTGACGCCTGAGGTCCTAAAGACAATGGCATACCAGATTATGACACCCTCCCAGCAGCAGACCTTTGAAAGGATGAAGGAGATGGACTTTGCCATTGGTGTGCGCGGGATTGGGCGATTCCGGGTAAATATCTTCCTCCAGCGCGGTAGCATTGCCATTGCAATGAGGGCAATTCCGATGTCGGTAAGGAGAATTGACGAGTTAAACCTTCCGCCAATCCTTAAAGAACTTGCCCTGAAGCCGCGGGGTCTGATCCTCTGCACTGGAACGACCGGCAGTGGTAAATCAACGACCCTGGCGGCAATGATTGAACATATTAACGAGAATGCATCAAGGCATATCATTACCATTGAGGACCCGATTGAATACTTGTTCCGGGATAATCTGAGTGTGATTAATCAGCGGGAGGTCTTGATGGATACGGTCTCCTTTTCTATTGCCCTCCGCCATATTCTCCGGCAGGACCCGGATGTGATTCTGATTGGCGAAATTCGTGACCGTGAGACAATGGATGTGGCACTCAAGGCCGCCGATACCGGGCACCTTGTAATGTCAACCCTCCATACCTTAAATGCTACAGAGACGATAAACCGGATTATTTCATTCTATCCACCCCATCAGCACCAGCACATCCGCGTCTTACTGGCGGCAACGCTGGTAGGCGTTATATCATTGAGACTTCTCCCCCGTGCCGATGGCAAGGGCAGGATTCCGGCGGTAGAGATTCTCATCTCAACACCCACCATAAGGGAGTATCTCCTTGACCCGGTAAAGACCCTCCTCATCCAATCAGCAATTGAAGAAGGTTATGGCCAATACGGGATGCAGACATTTGACCAATCAATCTTTCGCCTTTATAAAGATGGACTGATCTCATACGATGATGCAATCCAGGCGGTATCCAATCCTGATGAATTTAAACTCAGATTGGTGGGGATTGAGGCTACCGCCGAGAGAGGTTGGGGTTCATTTGAAAAGAAGTAGTGAAATTTGAAAAGATCCTTATCGCCAATCGTGGTGAGATAGCAATTCGTATAATTCGTGCCGCCCGGGAATTGAACCTCAAGACGGTGGCGGTCTATTCTGAGGCTGATGCGGACTCACTCCACAGCAGATTGGCCGATGAGGCAGTCTGTATCGGTCCGGGTCCGGCAAAAGAGAGTTATCTCAATATCACAAGGATAGTCAGTGCGGCGGAGATAACCGGGGCAAAGGCAATCCACCCGGGTTATGGATTTTTGGCAGAAAATGCCGAATTTGCTGAGATCTGCGAATCCTGCGGTATTGTATTTATTGGTCCCAGACCCGAGCACATAAGGGCAATGGGGGACAAGATAAAGGCAAAGAAGGTAATGGCGGATATTGGTATTTTAGGGATACCGGGAAGTGATGATGCGGTTGAATCTCTGCGGGAAGCAAAGAGGATTGCCACAAAGATTGGTTATCCAGTGATATTAAAGGCGGCGGCCGGTGGGGGGGGAAAGGGAATGCGAATAATTCGCCAATCGGAGGAGATGGAATCAGGATTCAGAATCGCACAGGCTGAGGCAAGGGTATCATTCGGCGATGGTCGGCTCTATTTAGAAAAATACATAGAAAGGCCAAGGCACATTGAGGTTCAAATCCTTGCCGATTCCTATGGAAATGTCTTAGCCCTTGGTGAGAGGGAGTGCTCAATCCAGAGGCGGCATCAGAAGCTGATTGAGGAATCACCATCGCCATTTGTTGATAGCAAAACAAGAGAGAAATTGATGGAATCAGCAATAAAGGCGGTAAAGAGTATCGGTTATGAGTCGGCCGGGACAATAGAATTTCTAATGGATGGCGAAAAAAATTTCTACTTTATGGAGATGAATACAAGGATTCAGGTTGAACATCCGGTAACTGAGATGGTTACGAATATAGATATCTTAAAGGAGCAGATAAAGATTGCCCTGGGTGAGAGGCTCTCTATTGAACAGAAAGACCTTCTCCTCAGGGGTAATGCCATTGAGTGCAGGATAAATGCCGAGGACCCGGAGCGCAACTTTATGCCTACCCCCGGAAAGATAACATTCTTTCACATCCCACAGGGGATTGGTGTCCGTTTTGATACCCATATCTTTGCCGGTTATACATTTCCTGCCCAGTATGACTCACTCATCGGTAAACTCATCTGCCATGGTAATTCCCGTGCGGAGGCGATTGCCCGGATGAGGCGTGCCCTGGAGGAACTGGTAATAGAAGGAATCCCAACCACGATACCGTTTCATATAAAGGTTATGAACAATGAAAAATTTATTGCCGGGGATATCTCCACAAATTTCATTGAAGAGATAATAAATAAGCCGTAACTAAAGACGAAGAAACGAGCATCTACCAGACCTACAAGAGATTATGTTCCGAGAATGAGTAAAATCCATCTTCGGCGATGATTATATGGTCAATGATTCTTATCCCCATTATATCGCCAGCACTCTTTAATCTCTCGGTAATCTTTAAATCGTCCTCGGATGGTTTTAATACACTGCTGGGATGGTTGTGGATTAAAAACAAGCCGCTTGCATTTTCCATTATCGCAAACTTGAAGACCTCTCGCGGATGGGTCAGGCTTGCATCAAGTATTCCCTTTGAGATTGTAGTATCTTTTATTAACGCATTTCTCCCATCAACCGCTGCAACCTTAAATAGTTCATGCTTCAAACTTCCGATCAGCGGGGCGTAGTATTCATAGACATCCCGGGGATTGCGGAATTTTATCTGCCTCTCCTGCCGTTTTGAGAGCGAGCGTCGGCCAAGTTCAAGTGCCGCAAGAATGCTGACAATCTTGGTGCGCCCCAACCCGGGGATTTTTAAATTTTCAATCTCCCTCACCGTCTTTTCCCCGAGTGACTTGAGGCTCCCCACCCTGTTAACCAGTTCCTTTGCCACCTCCAGTGCCGAGCGGCCCTTTATACCCTTACCGATGATGATTGCCAGAAGCTCAGTATCACTGAGGACATAACTGCCGAATTGGAAAAATTTTTCCCGCGGTCTATCAGACTCAGGCCAGTCCTTGATCTTCATCTGGTATTATTTCATCAGGGTTGTCTTCAAGACAAAACCGGCAAGGGTTATTGATGATGTCGCCATAAGTTTTATTAAAATATTTAAGGAAGGGCCTGATGTATCTTTGAATGGGTCTCCAACTGTATCACCAACAACTGCTGATTTATGTTCAAAAGACCCCTTGCCTCCCAGGTTTCCCTTTTCAATATATTTTTTCGCATTGTCCCAGGCCCCGCCACTATTTGCCATCATCAGTGCCACTACAAATCCTGAGATTAATGCCCCGGCCAGGATTCCCACAACCCCACTCGGTCCCAAGAAGATGCCCACAATCAGGGGTGAAAGTATTGCCAGAAGCGAAGGGAGTATCATCTCCTTCTGTGCTGCCTTTGTGCAGATACGGACTGCATTGGCATAGTCCGGTTTTGCCTTCCCTTCCATCAAGCCCTTGATCCCTTTAAACTGTCGCCTCACTTCTACAACGATCATCCCCGCTGCCCTGCCTACTGCCTTTAATGTCAACGCGCAGAATGCATAAGGCATCATTGCCCCGATAAAAAGTCCGGTAATCACTGCCGGATTGGTAATCTTCAAATCAAGTTGCACACCTGCCAGTTCAATCTGATCCCGATAGGCAGCAATCAAGGCGAGCGCAGTAAGTGCCGCCGAACCGATTGCAAATCCTTTACCCGTCGCCGCGGTTGTATTACCAAGGGCATCAAGGGCATCGGTTCGCTGCCGGACCTCTGGTGGTAATCCCGACATCTGGGCATTACCACCCGCATTGTCAGCCACCGGACCATAGGCATCGGTAGCAAGGGTGATGCCAAGTGTAGAAAGCATCCCAACTGCGGCAAGGGAAACTCCGAAGAGTCCAAGATTGGGATGAGAAAGTCCACCACTCAAATAGTATGCACAGAGGACAGCGACAACCACTGCGACCACGGCCGGGGCAGTAGAAAGCATGCCAACACTAATACCATTGAGAATCACAGTTGCCGGACCGGTCTTTGAACTATCAGATATCCCACGGGTTGGTGGGTAACTGTCCGAAGTAAAGAATTCGGTATTGAATCCAATAAATACACCGGCCGCAAGTCCGGCGAGGATTGCCCAGTAAAGACCGAAATGCCCGGGGAGCAAATATTTTATTACGATTGCCGAGACGACTGCAATAAGGATACTTGAAGTATAGATTCCCCTTCTTAATGCTGTTAATAGCGCAATCTGTGTAGCATCCTCCTTTGTGCTAACCAGAAATGTTCCAATGATTGAACAGAGCACACCTACCGTTGCCATCACCTGGGGAACGACAATGCCTTGAATTCCCAGTCCAGCCGCAACCGCCAGTGCCATTGTGGCAATGATTGAGCCGACATAAGATTCATATAAATCTGCACCCATACCCGCGACATCGCCGACATTATCACCAACATTATCCGCAATCACCGCGGGATTACGCGGGTCATCCTCAGGAATTCCTGCCTCTACCTTTCCAACCAGGTCAGCACCGACATCTGCCGCCTTGGTGAATATACCACCACCAACCCGGGCAAATAGTGCCTGAAAAGATGCGCCCATACCAAAGCAGATCATCGTTGATGTGATATTCTGAATCTTCTCTGCTGCGGGGAGATTTCTGTAAATCCAGTT
>CBFGJQ010000463.1:0-6877 GCA_965649095.1 Caldifarciminota bacterium
TTTATCCAGACAAATGGTCCCACCGTTTCATTATCTTTTATTGTAGTATTCCCTTCAATTATCGTAAAGGGGCGAATATGAACGAAGTTCCCAATCTTTACCGTCAGGTCAATGGTCGTCGTATTGGGGTCTTCAATGTAAACGCCGCGTAACATCAGTTCTTCATACCATCTCCTCTTTACAATCTCCTTAACCCTTATCAGGTCGAGTTTCGTATTAATTCCCAAAATTTCTTCTTCATCATCAATTTTAAAACCGATGACTTTTTTACCTTCATCAATTAGCAAATGGACAATGTCGGTGAGATAAAATTCTTGCTGCTGGTTGTTGGTTGAAAGTTTTCCCAAAATTCTTCTTAGTATATCCCTTTCCGCAAAGTAGATTCCGGTATTGATTTCTTTTATCTTAAGTTCCCTTTGATTTGCATCGCCATGCTCAACAATTTTGACGAGCTTGCCCTTTTTGTCGCGGACAATTCTCCCATAACCTGATGGATTTTGTAGGTGGCAGGTGAGAACTGAGAGATGTGCCTTATTCCTAAGGTGATTCTCAATCATATTTTGAACCGTCTCTTTTTTGAGTAGGGGAACATCTCCATATAAGATAAGTATATACGGATTTTTCACAATTTCAAGCCCTCTTTTTGTTGCATCACCCGTTCCTCTTGGAATATCCTGAATTGCATATTTTATTCTCTCTTTCAATATATCTCGGAGGGGTTTTGAATTTTTACCGACCACGACAACAATCTCTTCACTACCCACCTCTTCTGCGGTCTCAACAACGAACTGGATTATTGGTTTTCCCAATATCTTATAAATGACCTTTGGGATTTTTGAGTGCATTCGTTTACTTATACCGGCAGCAAGAACTACGGTGCTGAAATGGGGTATTGATTTCAAACTCACAACTAAATATATTCAAAATATGAATAATGTCAAGATCCATTTGCTCTGTGAATAATTGTCTCTGTTAAAATGTAGGAGCGGTTTCCCAACCGCGACAGTCTGGTCTTTCTCGGCTATTTAGCTCATCCAGCTGGAAGCCATCCCCACAAAAAATTTATAAGGGACAAAATTTAAAGGAAATTATTCAACAAACCAAGATACATTATATTGAGTAGCTACAATGTGAATAAACTTCAGGTATTGTGGTTATATTGACTTCAGGAGTAAATTATATAAAATAAAACTATGGATATATTGGCAAAATTACTTAGGAAAAAGAGGGTGCTCTTTCTTGATGGTGCAACCGGCACAAATCTCTTTAAGAAGGGTTTATTACCCGGTGAATCGCCGGCATCTTTGAATTTTAAAAAGCCGGAAGCAGTTTATGAATTACAGAAGGCATATATTGAAGCAGGAAGTGATATAATTTTGACCAATACCTTCAGTGCCAATCCATTAAATTTTAAAGGGGATAAATATAAAGAAGCAATAAAGGCCGGGATAGAAATTGCCCGCCTGGCGGGTAGGGATAAATTTGTATTCGGTGATGTGGGACCACTTGGAATACTGATAAGACCCTTTGGCGAAGGTAGCTTTGATGAGGTTTACAAGATTTATCTTGAAATCTTTGCGGCATTTTACAAATCAAAAGTAAGGACTTTCTTCCTTGAGACCTTTAATTCAATGATTGAAGCAAAGGCCGCATTCCTTGCCGCGAGAAATTATACGGATAATATTTTAATCAGTTTCTCATTTCAGGATAATGCAAAGACTGTCTTTGGTGAAACCCCCGAATCAATTGCGGTTACTTTTGAAAGACTCGGGGCAAAGGCAGTGGGTGTAAATTGCACACCACCCGAGACTGCAATTGAGGTGATTAAAAGAATGGCATCGGCAACCTTTCTGCCTTTGATTGCAAAACCGAACGCCGGCAGGGTAACAATAGCGGGAAAGAAGGTGCGACATACCATTTCGGACCAGAACCTCGCCCGATATTTTGGTGATTTTATCCAGGCCGGGGCAAGCATTATTGGTGGTTGTTGCGGAACTACCCCGGATTATATTACCTTTCTTAAAAAAGAAAAAGCCGAATTGGACAAAATTAAAACGAGAACGGTTGTGAAATTAAAAACCATCGGTCAACGAACTTCTGATGAGAGGTTTCTCCTCGCTTCCCCCCAAGGAATTTTAGAGATAAAAAGAGACACCCAGGTAATTGTGGGGGAGCGGTTGAACCCATCAGGGCGAAAAAAGATAAGAGAGAGACTGCTGGCGAAGGATTACACTATTTACGGTGAAGAGGCGCGGTTGCAGGAAGAAGCAGGGGCCCGGGCGTTGGATATAAATGCCTTTGTTCCAGGATTGGATGAAAGAGAGACGCTTGTTAATTGTTTAACTGAGGTGATAAGGAATAGTAAACTTTCCGTATTCATTGATAGCCAGGACTTCCTTGCGGCAAAAAAAGCAATGGAAATTTACCCCGGGATCGGTGTTTATAATTCCATTCCGGCACGAGCAAGTGAACTGAAAAAATTTTTGCCCCTTGTCCGGTATTATGGCTTCAAGGCAGTTATCTCTTTGCTTGGCAAGAAAATCCCGCGGACCTGGCAGGAGCGGTTAAAAAATGCAGAACTTGCTATAAAAATTGCCAGGAGCTTGAAATTTCCAGTTAGTGATTTGATATTTGACCCCCTTGTCTTTTCAATTGCGACTGAGCCGAAACAGATTGAAGAGACTTTAAAAGCCGTCTCCGAATTGCGGAAGAGAGGGTTGAAAACCATCCTTGGAATCTCCAATGTCTCTTTCGGTCTGCCCGAACGGAGTCTTTTGAATGCGGGTTTTGTAAATCTGGCAATAAAAAGCGGAGTAAACTTTTTGATATTGAATCCGCTTGATTCAAGGGTAATAGAATCTTATTATACCGCACGGGCGCTTTTTAAAAATGAAATTGCCGAATATATGAGGTGGACAGAAAATAGAAAAGTCGGCTCAGCAGAAGTTTCCCGAAAGTTTCCCGCCGGACCGAAAGGAGAATCAAAACTTCAATTGGGTAAGCCGGCCGAAAACTTAATCAGGGCAATTGTTGAAGGTGACATTAAATCTGCCACCGGGTATACAAAGATTCTACTCACCTCGGGAATTTCACCCGAAACCATAATTGATAATTACATATTTAATGCAATGAAGAAGGTTGGGGATAACTATGAAAAGGGGATATCCTTCATCCCGGATTTGCTCAAATCAGCAGAGGCAACCAGGATGGTGCTGGCGATAGTAAAGAAAGGCATAAGAAAAAGAGAAAGGGGAACAGAGGGAAGGGCAAGAAAAAGGATTGTGCTGGCAACGGTAAAAGGTGATATCCACGACATTGGCAAAAATATTGTCGCAATGATCCTTGAATCTGCGGGATATGAGGTGATTGACCTGGGGAAGGATGTATCAGCATTAAAGATTGTCAAGGCGGTGAAAAGATATAAGCCAGTTGCAGTTGGTTTGAGTGCATTGTTGACCACAACAATGTTGGAAATGGAAAATGTGATAAAATTAATGAAAGAAAAGGGGATTAATACACCAGTAATTATTGGCGGACCGAATGTGAGCGCTGGCTTTGCCAAGAAGATCGGTGCGTATGCGGGGGTTAATAATGCCTTTGAAGGACTCCGGGTATTAAAAAAATTGGATAAAGAGAATTGATGTTAAGGGATAGATTTAAAAAAAAGATAATAACCCTTGAGGTCCTGCTGCTACCAGGTGTTGATATAAATATTTTAGTTAAAAAACTTGAGCCCTTTGCAGGACTCGTTGATGCATTAAATATTCCTTCCAATCCACTTGGAAAATTGCGACCGGATTCGGTGTGCCTGGCGCATATTCTTCAAGAAAAAATTGGAATAGAAACTATTCCCCATTTTGTAGCACGGCATTTTACGCTTTTATCATTTGAGAGTCAACTACTCGGGGCAAAAATGCTGGGGATAGAAAATATCCTCTGTGTTACTGGTGATTCGCCCGTTGAAGGAAGGAGTATGTTTGAATTAAATTCCACAAAATTACTTGAAGTGGCAAAGAATTTGCGTAATGGTTTAACCTCAGCAAGAAAAACAATAGAACCGATGGATTTTTGCCTCTGCACAAGTTTCAATCCCAATGTCTTGAATATTCAGGGTGAGTTTATAAAGACCAATGAGAAGTGTCGTTGCGGGGCAGAGGTCTTCTTCACCCAGCCAATCTTTCAACCGGAGCGGTTTCTTGAGATCTTAAGGGAATTTCGTATGCGATTTAAAGGCGTCAAGGTAATCGCCGGGCTTGCCTACTTATATACCAAAAAGAAGGCATTTACACTGATGAAATTTTTGGGCATACCCTATGATTATATTTTAAAACTGGAGCAGCGGGATGAAACGGAATTGCTCTATGAAACAGCAGGAAAGTTAAAAGATTATGTGGACGGATTTTATATTATTCCGATTGGAAAGTATGACTATGCCCAAAAACTTATAGAGAAGGTCAAAGGGATAATCGAATAAAAAATTAGATACCAATCTCCTTATGTCGGCGCTTGATCTCATCAGCCAATTTTTCCAATGCCAGAAAGTCTTCTCTCTTTGGATAACCGCGGACAATCACTGGCGTGATTATTTCTACATCAAGATTTGCGATTAATTCTTTTAATCTTTCCGCCATCTTACCACCCCAGGAATAGGAACCGATTATTGAGATGAATTTGGTCTTGGGGCGTAGCGCATTGCACAGATAGCCAGCATAAAAGGCTAAAGGATGGGGTCCGGTAAGCACGGTTGGTGAACCAATTACTACCGTTGCTGCATCAACAAGCGCCATTGCGAGTTCACCGATATCGGTCTTTGTCAGGTTGAATGGTTTAATGGTTATATCTCTCTTCATAATTGCATCAATAAAATACTCAGCCATCTTTTCAACACTACCGTGCATTGATACATAAGGGAATACTACTTCATTTTTGACATTATCTGATGTCCAATCTTTATATGCATTTATGATAAATTCAGGTTTATTATAAACAGAGCCATGGCTCGGTGCGATTATATCAATCTGAAAATTTTTTAACCTTTCAAGATACTTCTGGATGTTCTTTCTAAAGGGCATCATTATTTCAGCATAATACCTCTTTGCCGACTCATAGACCTTTGCCTCATCTGTTGCATATAAATCGCTCGTGGCAAGATGTGAACCAAAAAAGTCACAGGGGAAAAGAATCCTATCTTCTTTTAGATAAGTTAACATTGTTTCAGGCCAGTGAACCCAAGGTGCAAGAATAAATTGGAGTGTGCAGTTGCCGAGTGACAATGTTTCGCTATCATTTACCTCAATAAACCTGTCTTCGGGAATCAAAAGCAAATCCATAAGAATTTCTTTACATTTTGGATTCGTCACTACCCTTGCCATTTGGTATTCGCTTAAGACCCCTGGTATTCCGCCGGAATGGTCCTGTTCGGCATGGTTAGAGATTACATAATCGATCTTTTGGACATTTATTTTTCTTAAGTTTTCAATCAGTTCGTCCTCTTTCGTCGGGTCAACTGTATCAATCAGGGCGGTTTTCTCACTGCCAATTATTAAATAAGAATTATAACTTGTGCCATCCGGTAATGGAATTAATTCGTCAAACAACCTTCTATCCCAGTGATTGGCAACCAACACTGTAAATTTTTTCTTTAATTTCTCTTATATGCATATGGCTCCTTTTCTAAATATCCACCTAAAGAGCAACTAGCTATTTATTGCCGATATAGGTTGTTGCGGTCTTAGGAACCTTTAACTTCAATTCTTTATGATAATGCTCGTAAGTTAAAGGTTCGGTATCTTCATTCAGAATTTCTGCATCAACAACCTTGCCAATAAATAGCGTGTGAGTGCCACAATCAATTGAGCCGGCGACCTCACACTCTATATATCCGATGGTATTATCAAGAATCAAGGGGGCACCGGTTTTGCCAATTTTGTAATGTATCCCTTCAAATTTATTGAGATCCCGTCCGGATTGGAAGCCAAATTGACCGATAAACTTCGGCGGTGTATCTTTTGCGAGTATCGCAATGGAAAAAACCTTGCTTGCTAAAATATATTCGTAAGTTAGATTCTGCTTATTAATAGAAATACCCATCTGGGGAGGGTCGGCAGTCAGTTGAAACACTGTGTTCACAATCTGGCCGTTCAACTTCCCATCTTTTTTAGAACTTACAATGTAAATTCCATAGGAAACTTTGTGCAGTGTTTTGATATTCATAAGACCCTTTTAATTTTCTCCACAATCTCATCTTTGGGAACTGCTCCGACAATTTCATCTACAACCTTACCATCCTTAAATATTTTTAGATTGGGAATGGACATTATTTTATATTCAGCCGTCGTCTCTGGATTTTCATCGACATTGAGTTTGGCAACCTTAATCTTACTCTCATATTCTCTGGAAATTTCATCAATTACTGGCGCAACCATTCTACAGGGGCCACACCAGGGTGCCCAGAAATCAACCAGGACAGGAATAGCCGAGCCTTTGACCTCCTGGTCAAAGTTTTTATCGGTTAATTGGATTACGGGCACATTACCTCCTTCGTTTTGTTCCCCGTTCTTAAGGGGGATAACAGACAGACTCAACGTTATAATTCCCTATCAACTGCTGTCTCCTAAATTTTACCCTGTTTATCTCTCACTCTATACCATAACTTTTTTCGGCCTCAGTCATATTTCTTCTCAACCCCTCTATTTGTATTTTATTTCTTGGTGTCAGTCTTATATTTCACCCCACCTTTATCCGGGGAAATTAAAATTCCCATCAAAGGGGAGAGGAAGACAAGATACATCCGGGGAGAACCCCTGAAACCCCCAGCGATGCTCCATCTAAGTTTGTGCACCTTCCCTCGGCGATCGGAAATCCCTGATGTATCTTG
>CBFGJQ010000464.1:0-6859 GCA_965649095.1 Caldifarciminota bacterium
CTCTGATGCAGTCCTTGAGGGAATTTATCAACCCCAATGCATAGACTGAATGGTCGTGGATGAGATAGATTGTCTTGGCATTAAGGACATTAACAATAAAATCACCGGCGGTCTTTGCCTGAACATCGTCCCGCCCGCATATTCGGAAGATATTCTTTAAATTCCGCTCGGTTAGTTCGGGATTTGTTGAAGATGGTGTAATCATCACCACCCCAGCACCTTCATAGACCTCTGACGCAGCGATTGAACAGTGGGAATTCATATGCCCAATTACACCGATTACCCTTTTATTAACAAGTTCCTTTGCCACCTCCACCGCTTTCTCCGAATTTGCCTCATCATCCATTACCTCAAGGACAATCTTTTTACCTAAGGCACCACCCCTGATGTTCCATTCATCAATCGCCAGTTGCGCACCTTGCAAAATCCCTCTCGCCATAAACTGCTGTTCACCCTTAAGTGGAATCGCAATGCCCACTCTTATCTCTTCCTGGGCACAACTTGAGAAAATCAAAAGTCCCGTAATAAGATAAAGATACCCTTTCATAACATATCCATTATAATCATTTTTACAACAATGTCAATAGGAAATTTAAATCACGGCTTGCAACTGTTTTTTACCCAAATGGAGGAGAGGTTTCTAACCCAGCTGTAATTCGTCAATCGTAATTAGGAAGGAGTCTGCAGGCTTGACTATGGGCGTCTCATTATGTATAATAAATTATGAAAAGGAAAAAGGTCTTGATTTTGGGTGCGACCGGACTTGTCGGGCAGGAGATAATAAAGATTCTTGAAGAGAGAAACTTTCCAGTGGGAGAACTCTTCCTCTTTGCCTCGGAGAAGAGAGAAGGGCTGAAAATTCTCTTCAAAGACCGGGAGATTGATGTGCTTTCGGACTATAAAGAACTTGTGAATAAGGTCGACCTTATCTTTGGCTGTCTTGATGAGGAACTCACCAGGAAGGTTGTCCCCGAACTCGGAAATAATGCAGTAATAATAGACAACTCACCCGCATTCCGTCTTGAGCCGGATGTTCCTTTGGTCATCCCTGAAATCAACCCAGAAAAGATAAGAGGGCATAAGGGTATAATTGCCAATCCCAATTGTTCAACGATTCAACTGCTTGTGCCCCTCTTTCCCCTCCATAAAGAGGCGAGGATAAAAAGAATCTTTGTTGCAACCTATCAGTCGGTATCTGGCTATGGGAAGGCGGCAATTGAGGAATTGAACTATGAGATTGAATGCCTTGCCGCCCAGGAGGAGATTGTAAAATCCACGGATAGCCCCTTTCTGCATCCCATCGCCAATAATATAATCCCCCAGATTGGCAAATTTTATGAATCGGGATATACGACCGAAGAGATGAAGATGCTGAACGAAACGAGAAAGATTCTTGATGACCAATCAATTCTGGTGAGTGCGACCTGTGTGCGGATTCCTATCTCTTATTGCCACAGTGAGGCAGTGGTAGTGGAATTTGAAAGGTCGCTCTCTCCGGAGGAGGCAAAGGAAATTCTCAGATGTGCACCGGGGGTGAAGTTGATTGAGGGCGAAGATTATCCAATGCCGATTTATGTCGCAGGGAAAGACGAGGTATTTGTTGGTCGGATTAGAAGGGATTTAGCCATAGCGAATGGTCTTGCCATGTGGATTGTCGCAGACAACATCAGAAAGGGAGCAGCACTGAATGCCATTCAGATTGCGGAGTTGCTGTGATGGAACAACCGGGAGGTAGTTATGTGGTTTAAGAAGAAGGTTCAGGCAAAACCCGATGAGAAACTCGTTCTGCCTGAGGGTTTATGGGTAAAATGCGAGAGTTGTGGTGAGATTCTCTATCGAACGGAATTGGAGAAGAATCTACACATCTGTCCGAAGTGCAACTTCCATTTTCAAATCAGCTGTCGGGCATATATTTCACTCTTGCTTGACGATGGTAAATTGGAAGAGTTTGATAGCGACCTTGAACCTACCGACCCACTTGACTTTCCTGAGTATAAGAAGAAGTTGAGACTTGCCCAGCAGAAGACCCAATTGACCGAAGGGGTTGTATATGGTCGGGCAAAGATTGGCCGTATTGCGGTGGTCTTTGGGGCGATGGATTTCTCATTTATGGGTGGGAGTATGGGTTCGGTGGTGGGGGAGAAGGTTGCCCGGGCAATAAGGCTGGCCCGAGGGGAACATACCCCATTAATAATCCTCTCCACCTCCGGTGGTGCCCGGATGCAGGAGGGTATCTTCTCCTTAATGCAGATGGCAAAGACCTCGGCGGAACTGGCACTCCTATCAAGAGAGAAGGTCCCTTATATCTCAATCCTCACCCATCCGACAATGGCCGGGGTAATGGCATCTTATGCCTCGCTGGGTGATATCATTATTGCTGAACCAGGGGCACTCATTGGATTTACCGGTCCCCGGGTCATTGAGCAGACAATTGGTGAGAAATTACCTTTAGGATTTCAAAGGGCTGAATTTATGTTAGAGCATGGCATGATTGACCTGCTTGTATCAAGAAAAGATTTAAGGAATACCTTAATAAGAATCTTAAGGATAATCCAGAAGGTTGATTAAGGCAGAATGGCTGAATTGAGTTTAGAAAATGTAACAAAGGTGTATGATAAAAATGTTTACGCAGTAAGAAATATCAGTTTTACTGTTAAAGACCGGGAGTTTCTGGTCCTCCTCGGACCCTCAGGGTGCGGTAAGACGACAATCCTGAGGCTTATTGCCGGACTTGAGACACCAACTGAGGGCAGGATTTTTATTGACCGAGTCTGCGTAAATGACCTCAGCCCTGCCCAGAGAGATGTAGCGATGGTCTTTCAGAATTACGCCCTCTATCCCCATATGAGTGTCTATGAAAATATCTCATTTGGCTTAAAGATGCAGGGATTACCAAAACCAGAGATAGATAGAAGGGTAGCTGCAGCAGCCGAGATTTTGGGTATCAAAGACCTTCTGCCGCGAAGGCCTCGCCAGCTCTCAGGGGGGCAGCGTCAGCGGGTGGCACTGGGAAGGGCGATTGTTCGGCAGCCAAAGCTCTTTTTATTTGATGAGCCCCTCTCCAATCTTGATGCAAAATTGAGGGTCCAGATGCGGGCCGAACTATCCCGTCTCCATAAAAGACTTGCCGCAACCATCGTTTATGTCACCCATGACCAGATTGAGGCAATGACCCTGGGTGAAAAGATTATAGTATTGAAAGATGGTGAAATCCAGCAGATCTCGGACCCGATGACACTCTATAAGAAACCAAAAAATAGATTTGTTGCCGGTTTCATCGGTAGCCCCCCAATGAACTTTTTGAAGGGGTTAATAAAAAGGGATAAAGAGATCACATTTGAGGGTAATGGTATTCTCCTGAAGTTACCAAAGGAATTTGAAAGATTCTTAGACCGGGAAGTGGTGCTGGGAATTAGACCCTCAGATTTTTCTCCAGCCGGTGGTATAGAATTAAGGATTTTGGTTGAGGTGATTGAGCCGATTGGATATGAAACATATATATATGGTAGGTGTGGTGATACAACCATCCAGGCCCTCATCCCGGAAGGGCTGAAATTTGAGGTGGGTAGCCCTTTAAGGTTATGGGTTTCGCCTCAAAAGGTTTACCTGTTTGATGCAAAGACTGAAGATGCCCTTGCATAAAAGAAGAAGAGACCGGCTTTTCTGGCCTGGAATCTTTTCTATCGCACTCGTCTCCGGCCTTGGATTTGGTATATATCTTTCAGGGCTGAGGGATTTGCCACCCGCCGATTCAATCTCATTTTATACGCCACCAGTCTCAACCCGGGTCTATGATGACCAGGATAGACTCCTAACCGAATTTTTTATTGAAAGAAGAGAACTGGCCAGTTTGAAGGATGTCCCTGAATATTTAAAACAGGGCTTTATCTGTATTGAGGATAAACTCTTTTATAAACACTGGGGAGTAAATATTATCTCTCTTGCCCGCTCAATAATTGAGAATCTCATCCATTTGAGGGTTGTTCGGGGGGGGAGCACAATAACGATGCAACTTGCCCGAAATATGTTTTTAACCCAGGAAAGGACTCTCCTTCGGAAACTCAAAGAAATCATCCTGGCAATAAGGATTGAGCGGGCATATACCAAGGATGAAATCCTTGAGAAATATCTGAATCAGGTCAACTTTGGCCAGGGGAGATATGGGGTGGCAACTGCGGCCCGGTATTATTTTAATAAAGAGGTATCTGATTTAACCCTCGCTGAATCTGCGTTGCTCGTTGCCCTGCCCAAGAGTCCGGAGAATCTTTCGCCCTTCCGCTATCCAGAAAGGGCAAAGGCCCGGCGTAATCTTGTATTAAAGGAGATGCTCAAGGACCATCTCATAACCGAGACCGAATACAAAAATGCAATAAATGAACCACTCAATGTCGTTGTGCGTGAGCCGAAGCGGATTGGCGGCGAATATTTCATTGAGGAGATTAGAAGGTATCTGGAATTGAAGTATGGTCCAGAATTTCTCTATCGCAGTGGTGCCAGCATCTATACTACCCTCAATCAAGAAATCCAAAAGATTGCTGAAGAGGCAATGGAAAAGCATCTGGCAAAGATTGAGAAGGACTACAAATTTAAAAATCCAAAGGCAAAGGTGGACTCAATGGGGATCTTTGATACCCTGAAGGCGATGCCCTATCTCCAGGGGGCGATTGTGATAATTGAGCATAAAACCGGAGCGGTGAAGGCAATGGTCGGCGGCCGGGACTTCAATCAGAGTAAGTTCAATCGGGCAACCCAGGCAAGGCGTCAAACGGGAAGTTCCTTTAAGGTCTTTGTCTTTGCAGCGGCGATTGATAATGGTTTTACCCCGGCGGATATTGTCCTTGATTTGCCAATAGTCCTTGAGGTTCCGGGCTGGGATAGTATCTACCGACCAGCAAATTATGACCATCGCTTTATGGGTCCAATCACCTTAAAAAAGGCGCTTGCCCTATCAAGGAATCTCGTTGCCATAAGATTGATACGCATCCTCGGACCTGACCTGGTGGTAAGATATGCCCATAACTTAGGAATACAATCGCCACTCCTACCGGTCGTTTCCCTGGCATTGGGCGCCTGTGAGACAAGTCTCCTGGAATTGACCCATGCCTTCAGCACAATTGCCAATCTCGGTGAAGAAAGGTCGGTGGTGATGATAAGAAAGATTACCGATAAAGATGGCACAATAATTGAGATGGCAAAACCTGTTTCCGAACAGAAATTATCCCCTCAGGTAAGCTATGTCCTCATAGACTTGCTACGCTCAGTAGTTGATGGGGGAACCGGTTATGAGATTAGAAAATACTACCGTGGTCCAGCCGCAGGTAAGACCGGAACAACCGACAATTATTCCGATGCCTGGTTTGTGGGATTTACGCCAAGATATACGGCCGGGGTATGGGTTGGCTTTGATGAGAATCAAAGAATCTTCAGGGGTGCAACCGGGGGTGTTGTCTCCGCACCAATCTGGGGAGAGATCATCGCAAAGATTGATACCCTCAAAGAGGACTTCCCGGTCCCCCCTGGTATTGTCTGGCGCCGGATATGCCCGAAGAGCGGCCTATTGGCAAATGAATTCTGTCCCTTGCCAAAAGAGATGGCATTTATCGCGGGAACTGAGCCCAAAGACACCTGTGATGTCCATACCTTTGAGACAAAATTGGAGGCGCTTGATGAATTCGAAAAACTTGACCGCTCCGCACTGTCGGGGTATTGAAATTTAAGATACCTTCCGGACAATTGCAATTGGTGTCCTCTGGTCTGATTGACCCAATGGATTGTCTCTGAAGACCTTTTTACAAAAATCGTCCTTTATATCATTGCTTGATTTACCTAAAACAGAAACACCAAGGTCATTGGCATCAATGATTACAAACTCATGACCGAAGTTAGCCTTTAAATCCCTTGCCACCCGGTCTGGATTCTTCGGTCCCAGTTTCGCATATTCATTATATGGTGGTAGTGTATAATGGCAGGGGCCATCAATCGCCGCAACATTTTTACCGGCAATGATATAGAATAGACCTTTAATGCCGAACGGCTTTGTGAGGGCTGAGACGAATGCGGAAAGGATTATGCGCAGGACACCTGCCTCTCTGATTGCCAGTTCCATTGTCCAGGGACTGCCCAGGCCTATTCCATAAGGAGATTTATGCACAAATTTGACCAGAAGATTTGCCAGCCAGGAAGGTTTAATATCCTTTATCGGAAATGCCCGCCCCTGCATAATTGCTACAATTCGTTCACTGAGAAAGATGACATCACCATCTTGAAGATGTGGTTTCACATACCTCTTTATAATCTCAATAATACCATCCCCTGCCTTAATGACATGGGTCTTCACTGGCAGGCGGGCATATCTTCTTCCATCAACCTCTATCATCAGACTCTTTCCTTCGTTCGGCTTCCAATCATCCATAAATAAACTCCGTTATTGAATCATAGAATTGCCAATTATAACAACTTTTATAAATCTGTCAATCTCCATTTTTCGCCGATAATTCCAGCGCTGATAAGTCAAATTTCCTAACCAAAAAATTTCGCAAATAGATTATTTTTGATTTAAACCGCAAACTTGACTTAAAGACGGTTTTGATTATAATCTTTTTATAATGGCGAAGAGAGATAAACATAAGGAACAAGAGAAAATTTTCATAGTTACCCACTGGGAAAAGATAGTAATAATCCTTTTATTTTTAATTCCCCTTTTCTATTTTGCCCGGTTTTTATCCACTGATAGGATGATAGCCGGCTCCGACTACCTGCTTGATGGTTATCCATTTGAGAAATACGCCCACGAGCACGGTGGTTTTGTATTCTGGTATCCGATGGTCTTTGGGGGTTTTCCGGCGCTCGGTGCCCCGGT
>CBFGJQ010000465.1:0-6850 GCA_965649095.1 Caldifarciminota bacterium
CTCAGATAGACCTGGGAGCGGAAACACAAAAAATATTGGGTCCGTTCTCAAAATTGAAGATTTGATCAATGGCAATGGACCATTTTCCTCTCTTGGGGAAGTTATTTTTGACGATTACTGGATGTTTTACCTAACTAAAGATATGGCAAAGGCAGTAGATTTAAAATCACCGCCATATAAAAACCTTAAAGAGTATTTTGAATATAAAAAAGTAAAAGGTAACAAATGGCCATAAAAGCATTGAATAAGCAATTGGGGTTAATTATACCATCTGCCATATTCCCTTCTACCCGCTTTCAGGGAAGTAAAAATAAGATAGTAAATTGGATATGGGAAAATGTTAAAGACCTTGATTTTCATAGTGTCTTGGATGCATTCGGTGGCACAGGGGCGGTAGGGTATATGTTTAAACAAAAGGGGAAGATGGTTACCTACAATGATTTGCTGAAGTTTAACTGGTATATTGGTGTTGCTTTGATTGAAAATGATTCAGTTGTATTAGAAGATAATGACATAGATTTCTTGATTACAAAACATAGTAATATTGTATACCCTCAGTTTGTGCAGCAAACATTTAAAGAAATATATTTTACAGATGAAGAAAATGAATGGATTGATATGGTAGTAACAAATATAGAACATTTAGATAATTTCTATAAGAAGGCGGTGGCCTATTTTGCACTCTTCCAATCGTGTATAATCAAAAGGCCGTTCAATCTTTTCCACCGTAAAAATCTTTATCTGAGGTTTTCTAATGTCTCACGAAATTTTGGCAACAGAACGACTTGGGATACACCATTTGGAGTTCATTTTAGAAACTTTGTTATGGAGGCGAATCGGGCAGTTTTTTCAAATAATGAGAGAAATAGAGCATTGAATTTAGATGTTTTTAAAATCAAAGGAGATTTTGATTTAGTTTATATTGACCCACCATATATTTCAAAAAAAGGGAATGCTGTTGATTATTTAGGATTTTACCATTTTCTTGAGGGGCTTGTTCATTACTCCAAATGGGATGAAATGATTGATTATAATACGAAACATAGGAGAATAAAGGGGCAGCCGAATCCCTGGACAGATAAAAATGAAATCTATAATGCTTTTGATAGATTATTCACAAAATTTAAAGACAGTATTTTAGTAGTCTCTTACCGCTCTGATGGTATCCCCACAATTGCTGAAATTACATATTTACTAAAGAGATATAAATACGCCTTGAGCAACGATCGTTCTGAGGAGGTAATTTTTGTTGCGAAATAAAGGGAATAATAAATATCCCACCAAACTTCAAATCATTGTTAAATTATATAAAGATGGTTGTATAGATGATTTTATTCTATTGAATCTACTTGGTCTATATAATCGCCATTACAAAAAAGCATATTTAATTGAACTGGACGAAGTATTTAGGAAATATCCTGTTAGAACGGTAAAAGATTCTGAAACAGGTTCAGAATGACTCCTATAATAAACTATACTAAAGGGATGTTTCTGAATTGTAGATAGTGTTATATGCGCACGGGGATTGCTGATTTACCATTACATTACGGAAGGGCGCCGCGATGGCTCTTTGAGAAGATGAAAAGACTCTCAAGGGCAGTGATTGAGGTGATTGTAGCAGAGTATGGTCCTGAAGAATTTTTAAGACGCATCTCCGACCCTTACTGGTTTCAGGCATTCGGTTCAGTCTTAGGATTTGACTGGCATTCATCGGGTGTTACGACAACGGTCTGCGGGGCAATGAAAGAGGGGACGAAGGACATTGCATACGAACTCGGCCTGTTCTTCTGCGGTGGTAAAGGTGACACATCAAGAAAGACACCAAAAGAGATTGAAAAAATTGCCGAAAAATTAGGCAAAGACCCAAAAGATTTAATCTATGCCTCAAGACTCTCCGCAAAGATTGATAATACCTGCATCCAGGATGGATATAATCTGTATCACCATATGTTTATATTCACCAAGAACTTTGACTGGGCAGTCGTCCAACAGGGGATGAATGTAATACCCCTCGCCCTTCCCCTCTCCCACAAGGGGAGAGGGGAAATAAAAAAAGGCACTGCCCGGAGGTATCACTGGCTCTCTCTGAATCTAAAATCCTATATCTGTGAACCGCATAATGCAGTCTGCTGTGATATAGTCCAGCCCTGTCTCAATATGGTAGCAGAGGAGAGTGAAGAGGCAAGGATGGTTGTAACCCAAATTTCAAAGGAGAGGCCAGAAAAGATATTAAAAGAGACGGAATTGATTCTAAAGATGCCTAAAAGACATCCGGTATTAAAACTTGATATAAACCCCAAGTATTTTTACAAAACCCTTTTAAAGACATACGAGAATGCACCGAAGGATTTTGAAGACCTCCTCCAGATAGAAGGGATTGGACCAAAGACCATAAGGGCGCTTGCCCTGATCGGAGAATTGATATATGGTGCAAAACTATCTTTCCGGGATCCGGCAAGGTATTCATTTGCCCATGGAGGAAAGGATGGACATCCATATCCCATTGATAAGGAGACCTATAACCAATCAATAAATTTCTTAGAGTCTGTAATAAGAAGGTTGAAATTGGGCGATAGCGAGAAGTCAGATATTCTCAGAAGACTTGCCCATATCTCATCAAAATAGATACCTCAGGGGATTTCTCTGAATTAGGATAATAAAATGTAATTAAAATGGATAATGAATCCCCCTTTAATTCCCCCTTTTGTAAAGGGGGATAGAGGGGGATTTCAGAGGTTTTCAAGGGGAGAATCCCCTTGATGTATGTCCTTATTCCGTCAGGTGAGACTATGGTAATTGCTAACAAAAAGGGCTTTAAGCCCCGTGTCGGGCGGAAAAATTTTGAGGCTCGCGGTTGACTTTTCAAAGATTATGTGTAAAATATGTCAGGAGGTTCTATGAAGGGATATTTTAAAGTATTGGAATTTGAAAAATTCCAATACTTGATAATGAAATTTTTCATTATAGGAAAAAAAATGGACAAGATACATCAGGGATTTCCGATCGCCGAGGGAAGGTGCACAAACTTAGATGGAGCATCGCTAGGGGGGTTCAGGGGTTCTCCCCTGATGTATCTTGGCATTGTGGCATTGTTTCTGATTGTTGCCTGTGTCAAGGAACCGATTGGCTGGTATCCGGATGTGGGGGTGATTGAGGTTAAATCTGATACGCTTGTGGTGACCTTTCATGTCCCTGATCCTAATAGTAATGGCTGGCACCCGGGGGAGGGCGGTGAGGCATCTCAGGAGTTGACAATCACCTTAAAGGAGAAGGCAAAGAAGGATGTGGCGATTTCAAAATTAAACTTAGAATTTTATGATGAGAACGGAAGCGAGATTGCCACACATCTTGAGCATTATGTGCCAGCAATTGAGATAGATGGTGGAAAGGAGTATAGCTACTCGGTTGTCGTAAAGGTTAGCGAAGGCATTGCCGATGAACTTGACGATGAAACCGGTGCCGAGAATGACTTTCTCGGTAAGGGGATAATAAAATTTTCTGTTGAAGGCTATGACCTTCAGCGTGGGGAAGAGATAAACTGCATCCCTTCTTATACACCGATTCAGGTAGAAAAATAAGATGGCGTCTGGGATTCTAAAATTGTTTTAAACTAATAGCAGAATGTTATTTATAATCCTTATACTTCTCTCAATGCCGCCCAATCCATATACAAGAGCGCCCATCAAACCACCAAAATTCCCGGCGCTGGTGAATAGAGGGCCTGGCTTTATAAAACCTGCGCTTGGTGAAAAGAAAACAATTGTGATTCTGATTGATTTTTCAGATAATCCCCATACATATCCTGCCGACCAGTTTGATTCTCTAATTTACGGAGAGGGCGAAAATTCTATGAGAAAATACTACAGTGAGGTATCGCACGGTAAATTTACGATCAGCAAACAGAGCAATATTGAAGGCTGGCTCGGGGCACCCCAACCTTATTCATATTATGTCGGTGATTCCTTTGGACTTTACAGTGATTATCCCAATAATGTGCAGAAACTTGTTGAGGATGCCTGTGCCCTTGCCGATCCCTATGTTGACTTTTCCCAGTATGACGGTGATGGTGATGGAATAGTGGATGGTATATTTATAGTTCATGCCGGACCCGGGGCAGAGGAAACCGGGAATATCCATGACATCTGGTCCCACCAGTGGCAGTTGTCAAATACCGGCACAAGTTGTCCAGGTCCTTATCAAACTCAGGAGGGAGTAAAGGTAGATTACTATTCAATGGAACCGGAAAGGCTGGTGAATCCACCATCAAGGATTACGGTGGGGGTATTTGCTCATGAATTCGGTCATGTCCTTGGATTACCTGATTTATACGATATAGACTATTCAACAAATGGGATTGGCTCGTTCTGCCTGATGGCAGCAGGTTCCTGGGGGAGGGCGGGTTCATCGGATTTACCCGGAAATACCCCTTCCCATTTCAGTGCCTGGTGTAAATATCAACTCGGCTGGCTTACCCCTACCGGGGTGAGTCGGAGTGAAGTAAGCAGACTGGAGAACCAGCAGATTCCCGGCTCGGCTACCAGTCCTTATGCGATCAGAATGTGTGAAGACCCGGATGGTCCGCACTGGGATTCTTATACCGGTGGCAAGGGTGAATATTTCTTGATTGAAAATAGATATAGAACCGGATTTGACCGTTCCCTGCCCGGTGATGGGCTTCTGATTTTGCATATTGATGACTCCCAAAAAGAGAATAGCAACGAAAACCATCCTCTGGTCGGGATTATGCAGGCGGATGGTGATTCAAAGTTTCTTCTGGAGAGAACTACCTGGGGGACGGCGGAGGATTTATGGAAAGACGATTCCATTGGCTTTTATGATGGTTCAGTTCCTTCCAGCCGATTTTATGGCGATTCGGCAAGTGGGGTAACGGTTTATAATATCGGTCCTGCCGGCTCAACAATGACCGCATCCTTCTGGATCAGCCCGGTATTTTTGGGCACAGTAAAGGCGGTGCCAAATCCATTCAAGGTAAATCGGCCACCCGCCTGGGGTAATGCAGTTGCAATTACCTATATTCCATCTGATACCACAGAACTGGGCAGTCAATTTCCGGATTTTAAGGTAACAATCTTTAATATTGCCGGCGAGCGGGTGCGCGTCCTTGATGACCCAAATGAGATTGACCGCTGGCGGCGCACTGCATTCTGGAATTTAAAGAATGAAAAGAATGAGGAGGTAGTGAGTGGAATGTATCTGTATATCATTGAAATTCAGGGCGAGCACATAGAGAGGAGAAAGGGAAAGATGACGATAATCCGATAATGGATATCCATGAGAAATATTGCCGTCATCGCTACTGTCTTTATCCTTCTCATATTATTTCTTGCCTCTGTTAATCTCTATGTAAGCATTCAGCTCTACCGTCAATATCAGAATCTTGAAATTTCAAGAATCGCATCATTTGCCCGATTCTGTGCCGGTTATCTGAATCACGAAAATTCCCAGATCTTTTTGAAAAACCTGACGGCCGCCTTTAACCTTGACCATTTGATAATTTATGATACACTGGGGAATAAGATTTATGATAGTGTATCAAAAAAGGGTCCCTATTTAGAGTCAGTTAACTATTTGAAGATGTTTGGGGAATTACCTGAACCCGGGGGGTTGAAATATTATAGAGAAGATGTCTTATACTACAATTCCGAACCGGCATTTTTACTATATACTAAAACGAGTCCAATTTATACCACAATTAACAGGGTCTTTCCATGGCACATATTTTATATCACAATCTCTTTAATTTTTATATCATTTTTGGGATTCTTTTTGATTCGTAACCTCTTTTTGCCTATGCGTTATGTCGCAGGAGTTGCTCGGCGCTATGGCATCGCAATAAAAAAAGAAGATTTTGTCTCCGAGACATTCAACGAAATATTCAAGAGAATAAAGAGAAAAGAAAGAGAACTTATTGAGTTTTCTGCCTATGTTGCCCATGAATTCAGAAATTCCCTGGCAACGATTGTGGGGCTTGCCCGGCTCGTTGAAAAAGGAAAAAAATCCTCTGAAGAGATAGTCCGGGAGTGTAATACAATAAATACCATAATCACCAATCTTTTAGAGTATGCCCGACCATTAAAATTGAATCGGGGAGAGATTGAGCTGGATACCCTGATAGATAATGCCCTGGGTCGGATTAGAATTCCTCAAAATATTGTCGTGGAGAAAAGTGTTCAGCCCCGGCTCAAGATGAACGGTGATTATGAACTCCTCCTTTCCGGATTAGTAAATCTTTTGGAAAATAGCGTTGAGGCAATAAAGGGTAAGGGTAAGATTACAATTGATGCCTTTCAGGCGACGGACAATGTATGTATCTCAATCTCTGATACCGGAAAGGGAATCGCCGCGGATAAACTGGAATTGGTCTTTACCCCTTTCTATTCCGAAAAGGAGAAGGGAACCGGCCTTGGGCTTGCCTATGTCAAGAAGGTTGTTGAACTCCACAACGGTGATATTGAGGTTATTTCAGAAAAGAACAGGGGGACAAAGTTTACCATCCGTATTCCCCAGGTTTAAAGAGTTCATCTTCTTTTCTCAAAATCCTTTTTTACCATTATTTTCCCATTTTTGCCCTCTTTCGCCTTTAATTGCCCCGCTAATATTTATAATACCACCATTGGTGTCACTCCAAAAGTCCTTCTCCAAAGTTCGCCTCTCATTCTTGTCGCCCTTTTGAATCCTTGACCTTTTTAAAAAATTGGATATAGTATAGGGAATAGGGAGAGGGAAGGGCTGGGGTTTCAGGGGCTTTAGTCCCTGATAATGAAATTTTTCATTATAATAAAGAAAAGGGACAAGATATTCAGGAAAGGCGATGTGAAGAAGGCTTCTG
>CBFGJQ010000466.1:0-6840 GCA_965649095.1 Caldifarciminota bacterium
CAACGAAAGGGCAGAAGAGTATGATGAGATTTATAATGGAAAAGGTCCGGCTATACCTGATTCAGATGCTTATAAAAAAGATGTGTCAAAAATTGCTGAAGTAGTTTCGGGATTTGGTGCGGGCCATTTGATAGATATTGGTTGTGGCACCGGGTTCTGGTTACCCTATTATGCCCGACATTGCTCTAAGATTACGCTACTGGACCAGTCAGAAAGAATGCTTATAGAATGTAAAAAGCGAGTTGATAAACTGAAATTAAGAGATAAATGTGAATTTATCCAGTGCGATTTTTTTGAGATGACTTTTGATAACTGCTTTTTTGACAGTGCCCTTGTAGGATTTTCTATAACCCATTTAACCCCGGAGAGGGAAAAGATATTTTTTGAAAAACTTATTGCTGAGAACATAAAATAGTTCACATTGCATCTGTATAGACTGCCATTCCGAACTTGGTTCGGAATCTCAACAAAAGATGATACATAGAGACTCTGAAATAAATTCAGAGTGACAGTAACAAAAAATGCTGGAGACTATCAGTGGGAAGTATTTCATGTTCTCCTTAATAAGAAGATTCTTAAGGCAGATGCAAAACTAATGGTCATAGATTCATCAATTTACTATATATAAAAGGTATTTTGATAAAAATAATATTGCTATGATATTTGTAAAGCACTCCCTTAAATTGCATTCACTTTATATTGGCGAGGTATTTCTGGCCGTAGTAGGAACAACTTCTTCTGTTATCTAAAAAACTTTTTGATTGACTTTTTTAATAAATTTGTTATAATCCCAATGCACTAGATAGGGAGGCATTAAATGTCCACAAGAAATTTTATATGGAGTTATGAGGATCTTTCCCAACTTTCCCAGCATAAAAACCTGATTGTCAGGGAATGGTCAATTGAGCGGTTGGGGGTTATGTATCCAGAAGATTGCGGTGATGTGATGATAAGGGCACTTGAAGATAAAGAAAGGACAATTGCCCTAACTGCGGCTGAACACTTTGTCAAATATCCCAATCCTAAATATAAAAGAAGGCTCCTTGAGATCTATGAATCAACCACTGGAGAACTTGCCGGTGATATTGCAATTGCCCTATCAAAACTCGGTGATGATTTGCTTATTAAGACATTTAAAATAAAATATCAAAACATAAAATCAGACCCATCAGGTTATGTTAAATCGGTCTTTGCCATCGGTCTTTTAAAAACAGAGGAGTCACGAAAGATTGTTGAGACCGCCCTAAGGGATATTTTGACAATAGAAGGTTATCTTGAGCACATTCATACCCTATTTTGGTGTAGTCTATTGACTGGTATCTCAGTGCAGGATTTGGTCAATTTCTGTCTTGTTCATCCCGAGGATGAGAAAATGTTTTTTGTTTTCTTAAAAGTGCTCAGTGATTATTGTAATTCTTGGGACAATTTGGAAGAAGTTGATAATGAACCGAAGCCCATTGAATTAAAAGCGGAGATAATTGATTATCTAAGGCGAAGAGGATATAAAGGGCTGGCAGATAAAATTGTCGGATATTATAATTCATCCGAGTATGAGGGGATAATTGAAGAGTTATATCAAGCAACGGACAATGTGATACAAATGAGAAAAAAGGAGGTGGGCGAAGATATATATCGGATATGGGAAATGGGGAGGGGGAGGCCTCGTCAAAATATTGCTGCAATACTTGCCTTTTATAATACATTCAAGGCTTCGCCAGTTAATTTAAAGCCATATATTGTTAGGGTTGCTTTAGGAATCTTTGCAATGCTGGTGGAGTGTAAGAATCTTATTGGAATCAACATCAAGGATATTGACTTTAATACTGCAATTAGGCTGTTTTGTGATAACAGGGGTAATGTGGAAGAGGACGCGGAAATCATAGAGAAGATCTTAAATAGCGATAGAAAAACAGAAATCATTGAGGTATGTTTGGCAAGCCTGAAGGATAACCCGGATTCACCTGCGAATATTCGGATTGTAGAACTTCTGGACAGAATGAGAATCCCTGATATTTTAGAGCAACTCTTTATGATTGAAAGTGATGACCCTTACCTCTGGGAGAGGATAGTTGAGTTAGGGGTGAATGCCGGTCCCGGGGTGATAGAATGGCTCAGACCAATCCTTGCTGGTTCAGATGAGGATAAAGTTAGCGATTGCCTACGCATCCTCAAAGACTTGCCAATTGCTGAGTCAACCGATATCATCCTTGAGCACTGGGATAAATTATGGCGTGATAACAAAAAGGAACTCTTAGAGGCGATTCGGGGTATCGGAGACAGAAGATTTATTACCCCCCTCAAGAGTGAACTGAAGCCCGATGAATTTAAGGAAGCAGAGGTCTACTATCTACTCTGCCTAATTAACCGAGTGGCAGACCCCCAGCTTAAAGAAATAGAATCTAAATTGATGCTTGCTGACAAAAAACTCCTTGCGTTTGCACAGGCAGTAAAAGAAGGGGATACCGAATCTATTATAAAAGACGGTGTCAGTGTTGAACTTAAATGCCTCTCCTGCTACAAGAGTTATCACTACACAATAAAAGAGTTTATGATTGAAGACAAAACCGGTGAATTTTATATAGATGAAGTTATAAGGTGTAAAAACTGTGGTAAGGCAGATAATTATGAGATTACCGAGGAAGGTAATCTTGGAATTATCTCGTTTGTATCACTTATTTCTACAATGAAGAGAAGGACTAAAGAACTGCCATTTAGTTCTTTTCGCCTTGCCCCGATTTATGGCAAGAAGATGACGATGCAAGAGGCAAAGAAATTTTATGAGGAGTTATTGAATGAGAACCCAGCAAACCTTGAGTATCTCATCGGCTATGCCAATTTATTGAGAAAGATAAAGAGGACCGGGGATGCAGTTTTCTATTACAAGAAGGCGATTCTTTTTGACCCTTGTGCAATAGAGGGATTTTTTAACCTGGGTGAGATAGCAGAGGCAGATGGTGACTATAAGACTGCCTATGAATACTTTAAGAAGGCATACGAGATAATAGATAACGCACACTACTATAAATTCAGTGGAGATCAAGATATGTATAAAGAATCTATCTTAGATTCACTTTCAAGGCTTGAAGATAGATTAGGAATGAGTCCTGCAAGACCAACGAAGTTAGAAGGCCAGGTATTGAAATATCCAAAGGTTGGCAGGAACGACCCTTGTCCATGTGGTAGTGGTAAGAAATTCAAGAAATGCTGTATGCTGAAGGATGTTACACCTATCCCTGCAGTTGAGAATGAATTTGATAGGACGAAGAAGCGGCTTATCCAGCGCCTCCAAGATTACACTAAAGATAGAAGATTTCACAATGACTATATAAATGCCAGTGCCATTTATTGGCACATAGAGCCTGTTGAGCCGCTCAGACTCCCACCCGAGGTCTTAGAAGATAGGGGCGAATTTATGGAGTGGTTTATTCTGGACTTTCCTACTGCCTCTGGTGCGACAATCCCTGAAATGTATTATTCAGAAATGGCTAACGAGATCTCCCGACAAGAAAAGAGAATGCTTGAGGCATTTATTCGTAGTTATCAAAGTCTATATGAGATTCTGGATGTAACTGGAAACAGGGTTAGTTTAAAAGAACTATTCACAGGCAAAGAGCTACAAATGAATGAACCGAGGCTCAGCGCAAAAGTTGTAAAATGGGATATAGTCTTCTTACGGGTATGTCTGATAGACGAGATCTATCTACCGCTCAGTGCTGAATTCATTATAATCCCAAGGAATGAAAAGGAAGATTTAATTGACTTCCTAAGGAGGGAGTTTGAGAGGTTTAAAGGGGAGACAGGCGTCTCCGATTGGTCTCAATTTATGAAGAAAAGGGCTTATCTTGTGAGCCGCCATCTCCAGACTGTCCAACCCGCCAAGGAAAAGCCATTCTTAACCGAAGAGGGAGACAAATTAATCCTTTCAAAGGCATACTTTGATGTCAAGAATTTTGCTCAGGTCTTTGAGTCCCTCAATCGTGAATATGATTTTCTCTTAGAGAAAGCGGAGAAGAACAAAAGGGCAGAGTTTACCTGGCTTAGGCGGGGTAAATCCAAGGAATGGAAGGTGAATGTCGCACCTAAAAAGGTTGGGATTGTAATCAAATCTGAAGTAATTCACCATACTGGTGAGATAAAGTGGTCAGCCTTAGGAAACATTACTGTAACCCCCAAGCAACTTATCCTTGAGTGCATCTCAAAGGAGCGTCTGGAAAGGGGGAAGGCTCGGCTAAAAGAGATTTTAAAAGGGCTGATTCGCCACCGTGTGGATTCATTTGAAGAGGCAAGGATACCACAAAAAGAAGGTCTACGAGAGAGAGAAGAAGAAAGGAAAATATCGGAGCAGGAGCGTTTAATATTAGAAAAAGAGATTAGGGAATACTACAATGACTGGGTAAGCCAACCTAACCCTTCATTGGGTGGAATGACACCCCTTGAGGCAATCAAAACTGATCAGGGAAGGGAAATGGTAATTGAACTCCTGAAGAATATTGAGAATACTGAGGAGCGGAAGAAGAAAGAAGGTTTCCCTTATTTTGATGTTTCTATTCTAAAGAAGAAACTCGGTATTTAAAAGAAAGAATCACATCGGGAGCAAATAAATGAGACCCTCACCTTCCCTCTCCCTTGAAGATTTTGTCGTTTTTCTGGGTGTTGGGCTTTAGTCCAAGAAATAATTATTGAAATTTCGTTAGTTTTCCGAGCCTAAAGGCTCGCCCCCAGAGTTTTACGCTAAAATCCTTAAAGGAGGAAGATTCAGGATGAGGGTGAAAGGAGGTTATGATGCCTATTTGGCAATTTTTAGAAAGAACTAAACTACTACATTTTGTGTCTTTCATACTTATTGGCATTGGGATTGTTTTTCTTCTTGTTTCACTAAAAGGAATACCTCTTTTAGGCATTTAGGTGTTTAACTGACACGGGGAGGTAAAGTATGTATGTGATTGGCATATCAGGTAGCCCAAGAAAAAATGGTAATACCTCAATACTTGTGAAGGAGGTATTAAAACACATAAAAGGTAAGGGTGTGATGAAAAGGTTTGTTTCTCTTGCGGGACTAAATATAAATCCCTGTGATAGTTGTGATAGATGCTGGAAAGAAAAGATAGATTGCGTGATTGACGATGACATCAAATGGATAATTAAAGAGATGGAAAAAGCAGATGTTGTAATACTTGGCTCACCAACTTATTTCGGAATGGTGAGTGCGCAATTGAAAATGTTAATTGACCGGACGGTTTCTTTATACGAAAAAGACACCTTCATAAATAAAATTGGTGCTGCGGTAGTTACCAACGATATTGGTAGTTATGGAGGTCGTCTTGTGGTTCAGGCAATTGCGCAGTTTTTTATTCCTGACAACATATATGCAGGTGGAGTTATTGGTCAGGGTGGCGCGAAAATCGGTAATATTAAAAAAGACAAAAGGGCAATGAAAAACGCAAAGAAACTGGCAAAAAGGATAATGGAATTGTATAAGATATTGAAAAAGTCAAAATAAATGCGATTGAACATAGTCGGGGTAAAACCACCTGACTATGTTCCTATTGACGAATGCTACTCGATATGATAAGATAATTATATGACTGTGAACGATTCTGGCAGATATGCAATGCACTTTCATTATTTTTCTTGCTGGATTTGGGTTATAAGTGCACAACCTTTGACAAGGCCGATTACCTTTTGAGAATTTAAGATATGAGGAAGTTTTGGAAATTTTTAAAGATCAGCGATATTGATTGGGAAGACTGGCGTTGGCAATTAAAAAGTTCTTTAAGGAACTCAAATAATATCAAGGATTACTTTCCCAATATGGAGAGTAGCAATATAGAAAGTTTTTCAAAATATTGTCAAAAATTTAATTTCACGATTACCCCATACACCCTTTCATTGATTGAAATGGATGAAAACCACAACCCTCAACAAAAAGACCCAATATGGGAGCAATTCCGTTTCCTAAGCGATGAGGAAATTGGAGGGGATTTTTCTTATAATGGTTATAATATAAATTGGGAAGTTCCCGGTGAGTTTCCAACCCCTATTATTCAACATAAATACCCTGATAGAGCAATAATCAGGATTATTGATAAATGCTTTGGCTATTGTAACTATTGTTATCTTACAGGGCGAGTGTTGGATAGAAACAAAAAGAAAGCCAATTTCAACAGTAAAAAAGTGTGGTTAGATACTATCTCTTATTTAAAAAATAATCAGCATATAAGAGATGTCTTAATAAGTGGGGGAGAACCACTCTTATTAGATAATGACCGGATTGAGAAAATATTTTATGATTTGAGGCAACTTCAGAATATAAAATCAATCAGATTAAACTCAAGATTTGTTACATTTATTCCCTATCGACTTGATGAAGACCTCATTAAAATTTTTAAGAAATATCATTTGACAGTCCTGGAAATTCATATTGCCCACCCCCGTGAAATCAATGAAATCTTTGATAAAACTATAGAAAAATTTGATGATTATGGATACCGCCCAATCATCGCCTGGCGTGCCCCTTTGTTAAAAGGAGTTAACGACTCTTGTGAAATTCTGGAAGAATTATTTCTAAAATTATATACGAGGCGGATTCTTCCTTATTATATTTTTCATTATGCACCATATAGTTTAGGGCGTAGGAGATTGGGCGTGAGTATAAAAAGGGGGGGTCGAGATTTTATCCAAACTCAGACGCACTATTCCTGGTCCTGCATTTCCCCGTTATACTTTATTTCACCCTGAAGGTAAACAGGATATACCATTGGAGATAGATGGAACACCCACATTTCAGTACACCTGTGATAATAATGGAAATCCTATTGTCAGATTCAAGAATTGGCGCGG
>CBFGJQ010000467.1:0-17570 GCA_965649095.1 Caldifarciminota bacterium
TGTGGATGTTGATTTTAATTTGAGGGTATTGATTCCTGTGAATACGCCTTCGGGGGTGCGTGATACGATATTGGTCTATGGGTATTCAGGCAGGGATACGATGGTGCGGGATTCTTCTGTTTGTGTTTTGATTGCAGGTACAATTGCCCAGGTTGATATTGAGCCGGGTTGTGGTGATTCAGCGTATTCAGGTGATTCAGTGGATTATCTATTGTGGGTTAATAATTTAGGTAATGCCAGTGATGTGATAGATTTGAGTCTTATTGGTGCTGATTTCAGTTATACCATGCGTGATTTGGGTGGCAATTTGCTTACGGATACGGATGGTGATGGTCTTGTGGATTTGGGTTCAATCAGTGGTTTTGGTGGGTGTGAGAGTTTGATTGTGCGGGTTAAGATACCGCAGGTGGAGCCGGGTGTGGTTGATACGGTGGTTGTGCGTGCGACATCCAGCAATAATGTTTTTGTTTATGATGAAGTAATTTTAACCACCAAGAGTTTGGGTGGTGTCTGGGGTTTGGTGATTGAGCCGGACCAGAGTGGTCGGGTTGAGGTTGGGCAGGTGATAAGTTATCAATTGCGTGCGGTTTTGCAGGCGAGTATATCGGATTATGTGGATATCAGTAATAGTGGTGTGGTTAGTGGCTGGCGGGTGGAGATGCTGGGTAAGGATAATAATCCACTCTCTGACCACAATCAGGATGGTTTGGTTGATTTGAATCTTGTGGGTCCGGGTGATTCCTGTGTTTTTTTGGTGCGGGTCAGTGCGCCACCGGAGTTTGATTTTACGGGTCTACTGGATACTTTGATTTATTTTGATTTGGTTGTTTATGGTGAGTGTAGTATGAGAGAAGAGATAAGGGATAGTGCGGTGATAAGGACTTATTTGGTGCCGCCATTTGGGGTGCACAATTTCAGAAATCCGTTCAGGGATAGGACGCAGTTTATCTTTAGTCTCCCCAAGTCTGGTCGGGTTAATTTAGAGGTATATACTCGTGCGGGTGAGCTGGTGCGTAGACTTATTACCAATCGTCATTATGATTTTGGGGTTCATTATCATCCCTGGGATGGCAGGAATGATGCGGGGAGGCGACTTGCCCCGGGTGTCTATATCTATCTCTTTGACTTCCATACGGATGATGGTGAGCACAGGGTTGTAAAGAAGAAGGCAGTGATGATAAAATAAAATGCCTAAATACCTAATTGCCTAAAATTGGAATTGACAGAAAACTTATTTTGGCTAAAATTGTATTATGATCTTCGGGTATCAGAAATACAAAGCCCTGATTGATAGATTTTTAAAGACATTGATTGAGAATTTAGGTGCGCAAAATCTTTATGGGTGTGCCCTCTTCGGCTCTATTGCAAGGGGAAATGCAAGAAAAGAGAGTGATATAGACCTTTTCTTGTTGATATCAAGTAGGTCACCTTCCATTGAGGATAAGATTATAAAATTACTCCTTGATGTTGAGGAATGGAAAGAAAAGAAGGATTTGAAAAAAGAAAATCTGCTCGCCAATTTTACAATCATTGCAAAGACAATTGAAGAATTAAAGGCAAATCCCTTAATACTTTTGGATATTGTGGATGAGGGGATTGTCCTTTATGACCCTAATGGTAAACTTAATGAAATCTTTATAAATTTTAAAAAAAAATTGCGCGAATTGGGGGCAGAGAAGATCATCTTTAAAGACGGCACCTGGTGCTGGGACCTAAAACCAGATTGGAAGCCGGGAGAGGTTGTGGAGATTACACTATGACCAATAATGAACGAGCTGAATTCCTTATCCATGAGGCACAGGAGAACTTACGAGAGATGAAAGATGCATTTTTAAATGGATTATACAACAGGACAATCAGAAGGGCGCAGGAAGTGGTGGAACAGTCTTTGAAGGCCCTCTTGAAACTTATGAATTTTGAATATCCTAAGGAGCACGATGTTGGCAAATACCTTGAGGATATAATAAAAAGAAGAAGTATTGCATATGAGAAAGAAAAGATAGATGAGATAAAAAAAATATCCTCTTCGCTTGGACAGAAAAGGGCACCAGCCTTTTATGGAGAGGTATTTTATTCAAAGGGGGAGGCAGAGAGTGCCATTAAGGACGCTGAATTTGTTATGAACTTTGTGTTAAATTTAATAGAAAAAGTCAAAAAGGGGGAGTAAAGTGGTGTTGCTATCTTTTCTCTTTACTTTATTTTCCAATAAGGATGTGGGCACAACAATGTATCCATTGTTAAAGATTGGAGTTGGCCCCAGGCCTGTGGCAATGGGTGAGGCATTTGTGGGGTTATCTGATGATATAACTGCTATGCACTGGAATCCAGCCGGTCTGTCAAGGATAAAAGAATTACAATTCTTTGTCTCACATCACGAATGGTTCCAGGATATTCGGGACGAGTTTTTTATATTTGGTATGCCCGGGCTTGATGGTTATGTGGCATTGAGTGGTGTCTATTCGTCAAATAAGTCGGTTGAGATATGGGATGAAAATAATAATCCGCTTGGAACCGGCAATCTCTGGAGTGGAATTTTCAGTTTGGGTTATGGAAAGGGTCTAAACGATAGAACATCCTATGGAATAGCAATAAAGACAATGATTGAGGACCTTTATGAACAGAGACTCTATGACTTTGCCCTTGATATTGGTGGTAAGATAATCGTAAATAAAGATTTACAGATAGGTGGTTCATTAAAAAATTTGAGTTACAAAACCGACCTTCCTTCCGAGATAAAACTTGGTGGTGTATATCAGGGAATTAAGAAATTAAATTTGTTAGTTGATTTGAATCTTCCTTTAGATAATATCATCCGCGCAAATCTCGGTTTTGAATATAATTTAAATCCTATATTTTCTATTCGGGGGGGATGGAGGAGCGGTCCATATAGCATCTCTGAATTAGGTATATCCTCAGGATTTACTACCGGATTCGGTATAAAATACTCAGGTGTAAAATTTGACTATGCCTTTGTGCCTTACGGTAAATTAGGGCTTACCCATAGATTGAGTCTGAGCAGTGGTCTGGGAATAATCAGACCGGCAAATTTGCTAAAGATTTCAGTTATTGATGGTGATACAAAGGAACCTTTGGTCGCAAGCCTCAGTCTGAAAGGTATAAAACAAGGGAGTTTCCAGACTGACAAATTGGGAAGGATTGAATTTAAAAACTTGGGTTCCGGTGGACTTATAATCAGTGCCTTTGCTGAGGGTTATCCGGAGACGGTGGATTCGGTCTTTGTTGAACCTCAAGGAAAGACCGAAAAGATAATAAGTCTATACAAGATAAAGCCCGGTATCCTTCGTGGGCTCGTCTTTGATGCCGTGACCAAAAATCCGATTGGTGCCTCAGTTGTATACAAAGGTATGGCAACGGGAATCACTGACAATGATTCAATTTCTGGTTCATTTGTTTTACGCAAGTTACCTGCCGGCGTGTATATCCTAACTGTATCTGGCAAAGACCCCAGATATATTGCCCAGACCTGCTCGGTAGTTGTTGAACCGGGAAGATTAACCGAGAAGGATTTTTATCTGATTAAAAAACAGGAAAAGATTGTATTAAAGGGTGTGAACTTTAATACTGGCAAGGCGGATTTAAAACCAGAATTTTTGCCAATTCTTGATGAGGCAGGCAAGATTTTGCTCGCTAATCCGGATATAAAAGTAGAATTGAGCGGGCACACAGACCCAAGGGAGATAAATACTGCCGAATTTCCTTCAAACTGGGAATTATCGCTTGCCCGGGCAGAGGCAGTGAGGAGATACTTGATTGAAAAGTTTAATATCGCCCCCGAGCGCCTGATAGCAAGGGGTTATGCGGATACCCAGCCAATTGCACCGAATGACACAGAAGAAGGGATGGCAAAGAATCGCCGGACTGAATTTAGAATTATTGAAGAATAAAAATATTTTCTAAAGGAGCGCCCCCTTTTAGGAAAATAAGGGGGTGGGGGGACTAATTTAGGACAGCTGATGGCACCAAGGGAGAGAGCGAGAATGTTTAATTTTCTTCATTAAGATATTTCCTTTTGAACTCATTTAGAAATTTCTTATCATTCTCCTCGTTTTTCTTCTGGACAATCCTCCCCGCATTGGAGATTGAACCGAAATAGAAGCGATTAAAGAGAAAACTGAAGATCAAGCCGGCATCAACATATCTCTTTTCTCTAATCGCATCGTAGAAAAGGTAGCCACTGCCGAAGGACAGCAGAAAATCGGATAAGGCAAGTCTTAAATTACTCCCATATAACTCACCTGCACCCGGGAGCGCCATGGAGATTACCATTGCCCTGAGCGGAGATTTTTTGCGAATCTTATAAAAACTATCTACCTCTCTTACAAGTTCAGACTCCCCTGCCGCAAGGAACAACTCCCGTGCCTTATTAAATTGACCATTCAATAGGCAATAATAACCCGTCCATCTCCTCTCGTTGGTCTGGGCGAGAACTTCAATAGCAAATGAATGGAAGCCACATTCACCGAGGCAGAGACCAAGCCTAATCTTTGACTCCTCATCCAGGGCAGGGAAGTCACTCAATAACCTCTCTGCCTCCCTGTATCCCTTCATGGCATTGATATGAAGTAAAGAGATGGTGTAATTAAGACGCAACTTTTCTTCCCTAAATAGATTAGAATCACAGAAGAATAGCCTCTTATATTCTACCTCGGCAAGTTCAAAGTAATTATTTTTAAAGAGGGAATCCGCAAGGGAAGTCTGGTGAAAGATTGCAACTGCAAGTATAAGAGCCATCCTACGGGTTTTCTTCAATAATCCTTCTTAAATATTTTTCATTCTGATAATAATTATAATTACGCACCGCATTAATCCCACCATAGATATTACCGAGATAAAATAGGGATGCAGTCCCGAGGGCAATTTTAAATTTCAAATCCTCTTTATTATGATAATAAAAATAGGAGACCAACCCGGCTGTTCCTACTACCAAAAGGGAATAGATTCCATCGTCTATCCGGCCACAATAGAAATTACCACCCCCCGGAAAGAGAGAAAGGGTCCCCCCGAGGGCAATGCTTTTGTAAGACGGAAACGGCCTTGGCAAATCTATATATTTGCCTGCCTCCTTGAAATTATATTCATAGGCATAACTCAGGCCAACCAACCTTTTTGTATCAAACCCAGCAATAGACAAAACCTTCATCAAAAATTCCCGGGCGGAGGCATATCTTCCAGAAAGAAGATATACCAGCCCCTTTGTATAATTCATCTCTGTAGTATCTTTTAATTTTTCTGTTTCTTTTAGTGCCTCCGCAAACCGTTTTAAGTTTATCAGGCAGTCAATGATCTTTTCGTGGACATCCTCTTTTAGACTATCACTTAGGAATATATATCTTCGGTATTCGTTCAACGCGGATTGGTAATCACCTTCAAGATATAAATGCTCAGCAAACTTAAGAATATTCTCGGGCGTAAAGATATCTGGCGGGGTAATTAAAAAGAGGAGTATTGTCATCTTTCTAACCTCAGGGTATCGGGCTTCGTGATCCTGCCGAATATGTAGTTATTCTCAATCGGGTCATAGACCTTGTAGTCTTTTATTCCCGAATAGTAGGAGTCGTAATAATTGAATGCCCCGGGGTGGCAGCGCATCAGACGGTTGGCAGTCATCAGCGAGCCCCAGAAGATTCCATATCTTGAGATCGCCTGCTTGCCAAAGTTTGAACAGGATGGAGAGAAATTACAGACATCGCCCTGGGAAGGGGAGATGAATTTCTGATATAAATCTATCCCCACGCCCAGGACAATCTTCACCGGGTTTGTCTCTTTTGGATACTGGAGGGCAAGAATTAGTATAAAAGGCATCTTTAAATTATAATTAGATTTCTAAAATAATCAAGATAGTTCTATTTGACATAAAAAGATTTTTGATTATAATTCAATATGCAGAGACCAATCTCCTTGCTTTTCATTCTATTTTTTCTCTTCTGCACAAGGGGTGAAAAGGTAACTGAGGTCATTGATGGTGATACATTCAAGACCGAAGGCGGCAAGACCGTGCGGCTCTTAGGTGTCAATGCTCCGGAGATAAACGAGGCGGGCGGTGATATTGCCAAGGACTTCCTTTCGCTTCTTATCCTAAATAAGCGAGTCCATATGAAAAGGGATATTACCGAAAGGGACGATTACAATCGCCTTTTGCGCTATGTCTTCCTTGGCAATAGATTTATCAATGCGGAGATGATTAGAATGGGATATGCAGAGACAAGATTCTATCCTCCGGATACTTTGTATAAAAAGGAACTTGAAGAGTTAGAAAGGGTTGCCATCAGGAATGGGCGTGGTCTGTGGAGTTTCCCCGTCTTCCAGATACCGGATACCACCGGAAGGTATATAAAGATATCCCCGGCGGGGGATAATAAAAAAGAAAGAGAGATTATCTCCTGGCAGGATGCAGATAGATATTATGGCAAGATAAAGACCGTAGAGGGTAAGATTGTTGCCTCAAATAATACCGGTAGGGTCTGCTTTTTGAACTTCCACAAGGATTGGAGGCGATACTTCACCGCGGTAATCTTTGCGGGCGATTTCAATAAATTCCCCAAAAATCCGGAGGATTATTATCTGAAGCGGAGGGTCAGGGTAACGGGATTGATAAAGGAATATCACGGGAAACCAGAGATGGTCTTAAAGAGTCCATCTCAAATTGTAATCATTGAGTAAATCTCTTTAACCATAGTTGCGCCGCCTCTGCGGAGGAAAAATTTTTAATGGCATTCAAATAGATTATATTATTACCCACCATCCTTCTTACCATCTCAATATCATATCCAAGTCGACGGTCATTTATTAAAGACGGTCTTCTGATTGTGACCTTTGAAAAGTCAAAGGCAACTTTGACTGTATCACGGGTAATAAGATAGTTCAATCCATAGGGAATGCGGTAATAATCAGGCTTTACCTGATTCAAATCCCGGTCAAAGAAGGGCATGGCAAAATATACCCCACAAGACTCCTTTGCTGAGACGAAGCTTTCCAGCATCTTTATATACTTCTCTTGAATCGTGTAAGGATTGTAAGGCCTGCCGTATTCAAATTTATTAAGTTCAGTGAGGTATTCGCCAATTTCCCCATCGACCGCCTGATAGAATTCCGGATACTCATTTTTTAGATAATTCAAATACCAGGTTCTCCGCAACAATTCTTTGTCAATAATCACAAGGTCTTTGTAAAGCCCCTTAACCTTCTTGAGATAAATCGTTGGCGAATAGATATCCCAGAAGGAGCAGATTAAGAGGCTATTCGGAGGTAAGGACTCAATATGGGCCAGTGCATAATCAAGGCCGAAGTAATTATTCCTCAGACTACAATCACGATAATTCAGGACTACCAATAAAGGCACGCTGGGTATAATAAGAAAAGATTTTAAAGACTTCTGAAATCTCTTAAGACCATAAGCGGCGGCAATTAAAAGGGCAATAAAGCCAGGGATGTAGTAAGGTTCAATATCCGGGATAGCATAGTTTATGGTATATAAAAGATTCAAAAGAAATGCGACAAAAAAAAGCCAGAATAATCTGGGATTATTCTTAAAGAGATAGAAGAAGCCAGCGCCTGGGAAAAGGATGAAAAGATACAGAAAGTCGCGGAGTAAAAAGCCAATCCCCTCTTTTAGATTGGTAAGGATCTCTTTTAATGTTAAAGAGAACATCCAGACCTGATACTGTTTACCGGTCAGATGCCAGAGGAGGCGCTGGAGGTTAAAGGTATTCCCCCAGGCAAGTTCTGCCCCCGCCTGAGTTCTGAAAAGGAGATAGAAATAGAGGGAAATGCCTAGGACGGAAAATCCAGCCCCGATAATAATCTCTTTTAAGGAAGGGCGCCGGGTGATTAAGATATACAAAAAAATGGGGAGGGCAAGGGAGAAGATACTAAAATGATTTGTGAAGGAAAGCCCCACCAGAAACATCAAAAGATAATAACCCCTTACATCCCTTAAGGAGAAAAGAAGGTATAATAATAATACACCGAGGAGCCCGGTTAATGGATAGACCTCATTGGTAATTGATACCCGCCAGATGGTTGGCGAAAAGGCAAATAGAGAGGCAATAAAGAGGGCGGCTATCTTACTCCCAGTGATTTTTATTATTGTGAGATATAGGAATATTGTAGCAAAAAGGGAGAAGAGGGCAGAAAGGAGGTTTAAATTTTTTATCGGTTCACCGGGGAGATGGGCGAAGAGATACGAAATTAATGTATAGAGGGGATAACCGGTAGGATGGGCAATCCCCAGTGTCCAGCTTACCCCCGCGAGTTCACCCGAATCAATAAGATAGACCGTGGGACAGAGGGAGGAGAGATAAATAATAAAGACGGCAAGCGTGACTCCTCCCATTAAGATGCTATCTCTAAAGCGAGGCAAAAAAGAAGCGTTCAGAGACTCCTCTACTCCTTTACGAAATTGAGCCGTAAGTTTGTTAAACGCACCTGAATATCTCTCTTTTCTTCAACGGAAAGGGATGGTTCAATAATCTTAAACAGGGCATCAATTGCATCAATTGCCAACCTTGCCTCTGTTAGGTCTTTTTCTGGTTTCTGAGTTTCGGGATGGCTTGTTAAACCGAGGTATGCCCATGCCTTCCCTTCAAGGGATAATATCGTCATAAGCAAAATATCCCGGATCGGAACCGGTTTATCAAGAAGTTTCGGTTCTTCTTTCTTATTCTCAGCCATAATTTTTATTATACAAAAAATTCCAAAAAAATCAACAATAAATTGTCCTTCCACCCCATTGACAAAGGTAAAAAATGCTTTATAATTGACTGATGCTGAAGGTCAAACTTAACGATATGCGGTTGGAGGTTGAGCCGGGCAAAAGGATTATTGAATTGATAAACGATAAAGAGATTATTGCCGTAAGGGTTAATGGTGAGTTAAGGGATTTGAATACAGTAATAAATACCGACTGTGAAATAGAGCCAATCAAGTCTTCCGACCCGGAAGGGCAGAAGATCTACTGGCATTCAACCTCCCATATCCTGGCAATGGCAGTTAAGGCATTATTCCCGGCGGCGAAGTTGGCCATTGGACCGGCGATTGACCAGGGTTTTTATTATGATTTTGACCATCCCACCCCCTTCACCAATGAAGACCTGGTTAAGATTGAGAAGAAGATGGCGGAGATCATTAAAGAGGATATTCCCTTTGAGCGGATTTTGATGGCGAAAGAGGCGGTAATAGAATTCTTCACAAGAAGGAATGAAACCTACAAGGTTGAACTTGCCAATGAGATTCCTGATAAAGAAATTAGTCTCTACCGAAATGGTGAGTTTGTTGATCTATGCAAGGGGCCACACATTCCGAAGACCGGTCTTATCAAGGCATTTAAACTTTTGAGTGTCGCGGGTGCATATTGGCGGGGGGACGCAACCAAGCCTATGCTTTCAAGGATTTATGGTATTTCATACCCCAGCGAAGAAGAGATGAGTAATTATCTTAAAAAACTTGAGGAGGCACAAAGAAGAGACCATCGGCGGCTTGGTAAGGAACTTGAACTCTTTTCAATCTTTGATGAGGCAGGGGCGGGGCTTGTCTTCTGGCATCCCAAGGGAACGATCATTAAAAGATTAATAGAAGAATACTGGATTAAAGAGCATCTCGCGAATGGTTATAAAATCATCGCCACCCCCCACATTGCCCGTGGTCAGTTATGGCACCAATCCGGTCACTATGACTATTACCGGGATAAGATGTATACCCTGAAGGTCGAGAATGAAGAATATGTCTTAAAACCAATGAACTGTCCAGGTCATATCCTGATCTACAAGTCAAAGGTGAGGAGCTATAAAGAATTACCTATCAAGTATGCGGAACTTGCCACCGTCTATAGAAATGAACTCTCAGGGACGCTCCATGGTTTACTAAGAGTGAGGGGATTTACCCAGGATGATGCCCACATCTTCTGTCGTGCGGACCAGATTGAAGAGGAGATAGTCAAGATTTTACAACTCACCTTAAAGATCTTTAAGAAATTTGGATTTAAGGAGTTTCAGGTCAATCTCTCAGTTCGTGACCCAAAGAATAAAGAGAGATTTATGGGTTCGGATGAGGAGTGGCAGAGGGCAGAAGATGGCCTTGTCTCGGCGCTACAGAAGGTAGGTCTCGGATATAAAATCCAAATCGGGGAGGCAGTATTTTATGGTCCCAAGATTGATATCAATATCCTGGATGCAATTGGCCGTGCCTGGCAGGCAACCACCATCCAGTTCGATTTTAATCTGCCTAAGAGGTTTCGAGTTGAATATATGGATGCTGAGGGAGGGCATAAAGAGGTGGTGGTAATCCATCGTGCCCTTTATGGTTCAATAGAAAGGTTTATCGGGACCCTGATTGAACATTACGGGGGTGCATTTCCTTTCTGGCTTGCTCCGGTTCAGATGGTGGTAATGCCGATTACAGATAGAGAGGAGAGATATGCAAGGGATGTCTTTAAGAAACTCCAGGGACAAAACTTCCGGGTTGAGTTAAACAATAAATCAATGAAGATAAATTATCGGATAAGAGAAGCCGAGATTCAGAAGGTCCCCTATATAGTAATAGTTGGACAGAGGGAGGTGGATAAGAATACCGTTGCGGTCAGGAAGAGGGGGCGGGGGGATATTGGCATGATGAAATTAAAAGATTTTATAAATTTATGTGAATCCGAACAAGGAGGCGAAGATTAAAAATCTACCAAGGGTGAATAATGGAATAAAGGCGGAGAGGGTAAAACTAATAGATGAGAAGAGGCAATATATGGGAATATATGAGTTGGCGATTGCCCTCCGGATTGCCCGAGAAAGGGGTTATGATTTGGTGGAGGTGGCTCCTGATGCCCAGCCACCGGTCTGTCGTCTGATGAATTTTGGTAGGTATCTCTATGAAAAGAAGAGGCAGGAGAGGGAATCAAGGAGACATCAACATCGGACAGTTGTGAGAGAGATGAGGCTATCAATGAAGATCTCCGAGCATGACTATCAGGTGAAGTTGAATAAGATAAGAGAATTTCTGGAACTGGGGGATAAGGTCAAGGTAAAACTGCGCCTGAGGGGGAGGGAACTTCTCCATGTGGACCTGGGTATGAAGAGGATAGAGCAGCTCATCAAAGACCTTGAGGATATAGCAGCCCTTGAATCTCCCCCCAAACAGGAAGAATCAACAATTCAGGTAAATTTCATCCCGCAAAAAAGGAGAGGAGGCAATGGCAAAACTAAAGACCAAAAGGGGTTGGAAAAAGAGGGTAAAGATTAGAAAAAGTGGAAAGATTACAAGGTGGAGGGCTGGAATGAGACATCTCTTGAGCTCAAAATCGTCAAAGAGGAGACGCCGGTTGTCAAAATCGGTGAGTTTGAGCAAAGCGGATATAAAAAGGATAAAAGGCTTTTAGAAAGGGGTGGGCAGGTAGTTGACAGAATTTGGAATTTGGTTATAATTGAAAAGGAGATAGAAGATGCCCAGAACCAAGAATGTTCCATCAACCAGAAAGAGGCGCAAGAAGTGGCTTAAGGCAGCGAAGGGATACTGGGGTGCAAAGCACCGCCTTTACAAGACGGCCCGCCTTGCGGTAATGAAGGCATGGCTCAGTGCCTACCGTGAAAGAAAGAGAAAGAAGCGGGTATTCAGGTCATTATGGATAACCCGGATCAATGCTGCCCTGCGCAGGGAAGGCTTAAAATATTCACAATTTATCAATCTTTTAAAGAAGAATGATATTGAACTGAATCGCAAGACACTGGCGGCACTTGCCTATGAACACCCTGAGGAATTCAATGCGCTGGTAGAGCTCTGTAGGTCATCCCTCCCGACCGGTTAGAATGGAGATTATGGAAGAGAGATTAAAAAGATTACAGTTAGAGATTGAACAGGACCTCACAAGGGTAGAGAGTAGAACCACCCTTGAAGAGTTGAGGATCAAATACCTTGGCCGTAAGGGAATGTTAAATATGCTCTTTAAGGAACTTGCCTCTTTACCAATTGAAGAACGAAGGAGATATGGCAATGAGATAAATCTCATAAAAAGGGGTCTTACCGAAAAGATTACCGAAAGGCTTCAAGAATACAAGGAGGCAAAAAGGCCATCGCTTGATATGCTCCTTCCCGGTAGAATAGGCTATGTGGGGCACCGCCATCCCCTATCCCTGATTCAGGACGAAATCGTCTCCTTTTTTGAGAATTTGGGCTTTGCAGTCGCGACCGGACCGGAGATTGAATATGACTGGTATAACTTTGAGGCCCTGAATATCCCCAAGGACCATCCGGCGCGGGATATGTTCTCAAGTCTTTATATTACCGATGAACTGATGCTGCGGAGTCACACATCACCGGTTCAAATCCGGGTGATGGAAAAGAGGCGTCCACCAATAAAGATTATCTGTCCCGGAAGATGCTATAGATTTGACCCGTTTGACCCGAGCCATTCACCGGTCTTTCATCAGGTTGAGGCACTATATGTGGACAAAGGGGTCTCCTTTGGCGAATTGAAGTGGCTCCTGGCTGAATTTGTAAAAGAGATTTTTGGACCGAAGACAAAATACCAGTTAAGACCCAGTTTCTTTCCATTTACTGAGCCTTCCGGTGAACTTGCAATAAGCTGTTCGGTCTGCAATGGCGAGGGCTGTTCGGTCTGCGGTAATTCAGGCTGGCTTGAGATGCTCGGCTGCGGAATGGTCCATCCTCAGGTCTTGAAGAATGTCAAGATCTCACCAAGGGAATATTCCGGTTATGCCCTTGGTATGGGTGTTGAGCGGGTGGCGATGATCAAGTATATGATTGATGATATAAGGGTATTTTATAACAATGATATGAGATTTTTAGAACAATTTTAGAAGGGGTCTTTATGTTAGTATCAGTTAAGTGGCTTGAGGAGCTGCTCAAGGCAGAACTAAGATTGAATGACTTGAAGGAGATACTCCTCAATCTGGGGATGGAGATTGAAGAGGTGACAAACCTTGCCCCCAAAGATGCAATCATTGGCCGGGTGGAAAATGTTACATACCATCCCAGTATGAAAAATCTTTGTCTCCTGGCGGTGAGGGCAAAGGGGTTGATTCCCATTGTGAGTGCTGATACTACATTAAAGATAAATGACTTAGTGCTCGTCATCCCCGCCGGTGGTAAATTCAAGGATGAACCGGTGAAGGAGCGGGATTTTGGTGGTATCAAGTCGATGGGTATTTTGATAAGTGAAGAGGAACTCGGGCTTTCCGAGAAATCAACTGGGGCTATTCTCCTTGATAAGGGAAGCGCAGGTGAGAGGTTCAGCGCTCTCTTTGATGACATAGTAATTGATATAAAGATCCCGACAAATCGTCCTGACCTCCTTTCCGTAATCGGACTGGCACGCGAGATTGCACTGGGCTTTAGAATCGGTTTGACACAGAAAAAGGGGGCATTGCAGTTCAATCGCAAAAACAGAGAGATAGTCCAACTTGTTGACCGGGATGGGTGTCCGAGATATACGGCCCGAGTCTTTGAAGAGGTAGAGGTTTCAGATTCGCCATTTTCAGTTAAGTGGCGTCTCTATTGTATGGGGATGAATAGCATCAACAACATCGTTGACCTGACGAACCTGAATATGCTTTTATATGGCCAACCCTTGCACCCCTTTGATATGGACCTCTTAAATGGACCAATAATTATAAGAAGGGCAAAGAAAGGAGAGGACTTCATTACCCTTGAAGGGACCCATTTCAAACTTGAAGAGGATGACCTGGTGATTGCGGACCGGGATGGTCCGATTGCCCTGGCCGGGATTATCGGAGCAAAGCGGTCCCAGATTTCATTCTCAACAAAAAGGGTCCTGTTAGAGAGTGCCTATTTTAATCCCCGACGTATTGCCCATACCCGAAGGAGGTTGGGCATTCAGACCGAGGCGGCTATGAGGTTTGAGAGGGGAGTTGACCTATCAATGGTGGATGAGGTTTCAAGAATAACCGGATTAAATTTTGTAAATTATGCCCGGGCAGAGGAAAGGGAATTCATTTCCGAAGGGGTTAAGGCAAGGGAGAGGAGGGTGAGATTTAGTAGGAACCATCTGAATATGTTCCTTGGATTGAATTTAACTACCGCGCGGATAAAGAATCTCCTCAAGCGGAACGGTATTGTAGTAAAGGGTGGAGAAAGGTTGTGGGCAAAGATTCCCCACTTTCGTTCTGACCTTCAGATTGAGGCAGATATATATGAAGAGGTGGCACGGATTTATGGCTATGCGAATATTCCTGAGACACCCCCTTTGCGCTGGGCATATAACAGGACCGGCGATAAAAATAGAAATGTAGTAAAATTCTTAAGGGATTATCTTGTCGGTTTAGGCTTTAGCGAGGTCTATAATCTCTCTTTTGTTCACTCCCGGCGTTTACTTGATTTTGGTTATAATGAATTTGTGCGTTTGAAGAATCCCCTTAATGAACGTTTTGACGCAGTAAGACCCACCCTCTTCTTTGGTTTAGTAGATTGCCTCCTCTATAATCTCTCAAAGGGCAATCGCGCTCTAAAACTCTTTGAAATTGGAAATGTCTTATTTAAGAAAGAACCCTTTGAGGAGAAGAGGCTTGGCGCAATTATGGGTGGCGAGTTGAATCCTGACTTCTGGGCTTCCCATCAAAATAGGATTGACTATTATGATGTTAAGGGAACGGTGGAGACGCTCTTTAAGGCATTGAGAATCGGGGATATTGAGTTTGAACTTGAGGAAAGGCCTGGATTTTCCCAATCCGTCAAGGTTTTACACTCGGGCAATGAACTGGGCTATTTAGGAGCAATTGACCGAAGCACCTGTGAGTCGGAATTCTTCTATTTTGAAATTTCTCTGGATAAGGTCTTTCCCTTGATGTGTGAGCCATTTTATATCTCGCCCGGTAAGTTTCCGGCGAATATAAGGGATCTCTCATTTCTATTTGACGAAGAGGCACGGCTCCCGAGTATAAAGAATTTAATAGTGAAGGTTGGGGGGCCGGTCTTGGAGAAGGTTGCGCTCTTTGATTATTATAAAGGCGATAACCTACCTTTGGGCAAAAAGAACTTAGGTTTTAGGCTTTACTTTAAGGCATCCGACCGCACCCTCACTGATAAGGAGGTGGATGCCTTTGTGGAGAAGATCGTCAATGAGGTTACAAAAAGGTTTAATGCCCGATTAAGGACAAAGGAGACCAATTGAACGGTATTGCCAGGCTTGAGGAGAAGGTGGAAAGGTTGATCCTTCTGGTTAATGAATTAAAGCAGAGGATTCGTGAACTGGAGGAAGAGAATAATCGTTTGAAGGAAAGAGAACATAATGTAAAAAAAAAGGTTGACGGATTGATCGAAAAGATTGATGGTATGATGCTGTGAGGTTATCTTGAGAAATGAGGTTATTGTAAATATCTTCGGGAATGATTATCGCATCATTTCCGAAGAGATGGATGTGGAAAGAATTAAGAAAATTGCCGAAATTGTTGATAAGAAGATGCGGGAGATTCATCGGGATTTCCCGCTCCCATCAACAACCAAGATTGCGGTGTTGGCCTGTTTGAATCTGGTTGATGAGTATCTTCAAAGGGAAGAGCAATTTAATAGAAAGATAGTTGACCTTGAACAGAGGATTAGTTCTTTAATCCTCAAGATAGACGAGGCAATTTCTTAAATTAGTTCCCTGCGATGCTCGTGATGGGCATTAAGTCTTGAGCCAACACCCATCGTTAGGGAGCTGGGTTCGACTATAGGAGTCCCCTATAGTTGACAGGCGCCCACCTTTACTTTGGGTTCAGAGACTTTTTCCCACACGGCATAGGCGGGGAACTTTTCCTGAATTTGGAGGTAAAAATGGGAACGACAATAATTGCCGTGGTAGTAATCTTTATCGCCTTTGTATTAGGGATTTATCTTTATTTAAGAGTTGGTAAAAATCAGATAATTAATGCCCAAAAAGAGGCAGAAAGGATTATCGCTGAGGCAAAGAAGGAGGCAGAGACCTATCGCAGGTCAGCCGAGATTGCCGCAAAAGAACACTGGTATCAGGAGAAATTAAACTTTGAAAAAGAGACATTCAGCCGGCGCAAGGAGATTGAGCGGGCAGAGAAGAGGCTCTTAGAAAAGGAGATGGCATTAGAAAAACATGAAAAATTGATTGTTGATAAGGAGAAGGAACTCTTAACAAAAGAACATAGCCTCCAAAACCGGGAGAGGATAATAATGGCAAAGTCCGAGCGGCTGGATCAATTGATTAAAGAAGAGACCGAGGCATTACAGAAGATTGCCAATATCAGCAAAGAAGAGGCGAAGGCGGCCCTATTCAAGAAACTTGAGGCTGAGGCACAGCATGAAATTGCGGTATTATTGAATAGGATAAGGGAAGAGGCACAGTTGAAGGCGGAAGAGACGGCCCGGGAGATTATCATCCAGGCAATACAGAGATGTGCCACCGCCCATACCACCGAAACTACCGTTTCGGTTGTTCCCATACCATCGGAAGAGATGAAAGGAAGGATAATCGGCCGGGAAGGCAGGAATATAAGGGCATTTGAAAATTTGACCGGGGTGGAAGTAATTATTGATGATACACCGGAGACGGTGTCACTCTCCTGTTTTGACCCGATAAGGAGGGAAATAGCGCGGCTGGCAATGGCGAAATTAGTATCTGATGGTCGTATCCACCCCGCGCGGATTGAGGAGGTTGTTAAGAGTGCCCAGAGCGAGATTGAAAATGTCATTAAGAATACAGGTGAGGAGGTGGCGCTCGAACTCGGCCTAATCGGTATATCACCAGAGATTGTGAAGTTGTTGGGAAAGATGAAATTTCGGACGAGTTACGGGCAGAATCTTTTGCAGCATTCTAAGGAAGTGGCATACCTCTCCGCATTGATTGCCCAGGAGTTGGGGCTTGACCCGGTAATTGCAAAGAGGGCCGGTCTGCTCCATGACCTGGGTAAGGTTGGGGATATGAACGTAGAAGGACCCCATGCCCTAAGTGGCGCCGAGACGGCATCAAAATTTGGTGAAAATGAGATTATAGTCAATGCCATTGCTGCCCATCATGAAGAGGCAAAGCCCACCACCCCCTATGCGTTCATTGTTGAAATTGCCGATTCCATTTCGGGGGCAAGACCCGGGGCGAGAAGGGAGACGATTGAGGCATATCTGAGGCGATTGAAGGCGCTTGAGGAACTCGTCTCTTCATTTGATGGAGTGGAAAGGGTCTATGCCGTCCAGGCCGGTAGAGAGGTCCGGGTGATGGTTGAGCCCCAAAAGATTTCCGATGCAGAGGTCTCAACCCTTGCCAGTAATATTGCCCGGCGCATTGAGAAGGAACTGCAATATCCAGGGCAGATAAAGGTTACGGTCGTGCGCGAGACCCGGGCGATTGAGATCGCGAAGTAGAAGCCGGTCTTCAGCAGCACTTCCTCTAAAAGTTGGGTATGTGAGTGTAATCATTTGTAAGTGGTAAGCTTTTCCCAAACCAATGCCCTCAATTGCTTAAAAAGGTGGGGAAAAAAACATCTGTAGCGTCCAACTTCAGTTGGACGAGAAATTTTCTCCGTCCAGATAAATCTGGCCGCTACAATTTGGGGTATAATTATGCCTGATAAATCAAGCAACTA